>JBEKCP010000020.1:0-23952 GCA_050014815.1 Thermoguttaceae bacterium
TGGCGATGGCAACAGCCTTCCCCAAATTCAAGGAGACTTTCGAGAAAGGCTTTGGCGAGCTCGAAACCCAGTTGAAGTTGCTGGATCGCGAACTGGCAGAACTGTCGAGAAACCACAAAGGGCTGTCCTTGGCGTGTTCCCATCCCACGTACGGATACCTTGCCAAACGCTATGGATGGAACATGGTCAGTTTCATCCTGGATCCCAATAAGCCTCTTGACCCGGATGTCATCAGCCAGGTCAAGGACAAGTTGGCCGGACGCAACGTCAAGTATATGCTGTGGGAATCGGAACCCATTGACGCCGTTCAGACGCAAGTCAAGAGCGACCTGGGGCTTACGAGTATCATCTTCAACCCGTGCGAAGTGATGCAACCGGGAGATCTGGACAACGGCGCAAATTACGTGAGCGTCATGAAACGCAACATTGCAGACTTGAAAAAACTGCTGAACCAGTAGGGTTGAGAAGGCGTGCCATGACGCGAAGGAAAATCCCCGCTGGAACGGAAACGGATGGGTGGAGATCCGCGTGGCCGGGGGGAATTCATCCAACGAAGCGCATACCATGGTGGCCCGCCATTCTACCGGTAATGATGGTTCTGGGTTTCACCTGCGATGCCATGGCCCACCAATTCGACGAAATCGGCGCCACACTGATCTACGACATTCACGCGGAGCGGGTTGAGTGCAAGTTGATGATGTCGCCTACTGCTGTAATGTTCCTGGCTAACAAGACGATGCCGCAGCCGGGCAGGACTACGTGGGACCCGGATATCGTAGAGGAGAAGTTGGGGGCCGAGTTCCTCCGCAAAGAAATCGAAGTCAGGATCGACGATATCCTGGTGCAACCCGTACAGATATCGATGTGGTTTGATGGATCGCCTGGAGAGGAGCGCCCCGATCCATCTACGCCATGGTATGTGCAATTCAACTGCTCGTATCCGGTCAAATCACCGCCGAGGAAGGTGTCGGTGGTTTGGGTACACAGGTCCGCGTTTCCTGCCATCACGAAGTTCAACGACGAAGCTCGGCGGCTGGTCGGCAACACGGACGTCACTCCGGCCATTTCAGGAATTGTCCGCGTTGGGAACTTCGGCACGGACTTCATCTTCAGCGGAGGCGAGCCGGAATATATCTGGCACGTGGCGCCCAAGGAACATTCGGCGGCTCCGGCTGTTGTGGAGACGCCGCAGACAAGTGTACATCCTCGATCGATCGTTGCCGTTCTCTCCCTCCTGATCCTCGGCCTCTTGGCTCTTGCGATCGTCGTGATGCGCAAAACCCGGCCCGCCGTCCGCTGTGGCCTGTTGTTTGCATGCGCAGCGTCGGTGGCAATGGGAATCGTCTTGTATCAGCCGCAATGGAACCGAGCGGCCGTCACAACGCCCGCCCCGGAAGAGGCGGTGGAACGGTTCAAGGCGCTGCACCAGAACATCTACCGCGCATTCGACTATGCCAGCGAGAATGAAATCTACGACACGCTGGCGCAGAGCGTGGCGGGACCGGTTCTGGACACGATCTACGACAACGTCTATCAAAGCCTGATCCTGCGCGATCAAGGTGGCGCGATCACCACGGTCAAGACAGTGGATATGCTGGAAAACGATTTCTTGCCCGCGGAGAGACCGTCGGAACTTCCGCAATATCGCGTGCGGTGCCATTGGCGCGTGGCGGGTATGGTGGCCCACTGGGGGCACGTCCACAACAGGACGAACGAATACAAGGCCATCTACACGATTTCATGGGCCGACAATACTTGGAAGATTGTAGGCGTCGAGACGCTCGTGCAGGAACGCGTGGGATTGTCCGGCGGGGCAAAGGCCGTGGCGCAACCGGCGGCGAGAACAGGCGAAAAGACGACGCCGAAACTTGCTGGGAAGGCGGCGACTGCCGTGAGCGCGGCGGAAACCCCGCGGGCGCAGTCGAAGATTGCGACACACTGGGCTTCCTTCCGCGGCACGGGCGGCGCCAACTTTGCCAGGGATGAAGTTGCGCCAACTGGCTGGAACACAACCTCCGGCCAAGGCGTGGCGTGGAAAACCGCCGTGCCGTTGCCGGGGATGAGCTCGCCGATCTGTTGGGGAAACCAGATCTTCCTGACGGGCGCCGATACCAATCAGAATCGCGTCTTCTGTTTTGACGCGGAGAGCGGGAAAGTGACCTGGTCCAGCGCGGTCGCTGTCCCCAATGGTCCCAAACCCGGCGCGGCAAAAGTTTTCGAGGATACCACGTTTGCGGCGCCGACGCCGGCGACCGACGGATACCGTGTATACTCCATGTTTGCCAATGGCGATTTGGCGGCGATGAGCCTGGACGGCAAACAAGTCTGGGCGAAGAACCTGGGGTTGCCGGACAACCCTTACGGGTATGCGGCATCGCTGGCGCTGTGGCGGGATAGACTACTGGTCCAGTATGATCGCGCTGACTTCCGGTCCACATTGTTTGCATTTCAGGCAGATACGGGAAAGCAGTTGTGGGCGGCCAAGCGGGAAGTGGGGGCCTCGTGGGCTTCGCCGATTGTAGTCCAGGTAGACGGCCAACCACAAATCATCACCGCCGGACGTCCGTGGGTGATTGCCTATGATCCAAAGGACGGCACAGAGGTTTGGAAAGCCAAATGTCTGTCGGGCGATGTAACGCCGTCACCCATCTTCGCGGGCGGTCTTGTGGTGGTGATTGTGCCGGGAAAAGAGGCCATTGCTATCAAGCCAAGCGGAAAAGGGGATGTCACGGCAACGCACGTGGGCTGGGAAAATGACGAAGATATACCAGACACGAGCAGCCCGGCCACGGATGGCCGGCAGATATTTGTGCTGCCAAGCGACGGAACATTGCTGTGCGTGGATGCGGTGACGGGCGATGTGAAATGGACGCAAGATGTTGGCGGGGAGGCATACGCGACGCCATTGGTTGCCCGCAACGCGGTTGTCGTGGCACTGCGGAATGGCACCATTGTGATGGTGGAGAACAGCGATGCGCATCGCGAATTATTCAAGACTGATTTAGGCGAAAAGATTGACACAACACCCTTGTTGCACGGCGGGCGAATGTATCTGCGCGGCAGGAAACATCTGTTCTGCGTCGAAGCCAGCGGCGCCGCCACGGACAACTAAAAGAGTATCCGTTCACGGGGTGGGTGGGGACTGGTCCATTTTTCTGCGAGTTGCCGGTCACCGACGTCAGGACTCCGCCCGAACACATGGACCTGTCCCCCTCGTCCCCGCCCTGTGAACGGTTACCTAAAGGATGATCAGCCCCGGATACTGAACATGATTACGATCAAGGGCGCCGAATTCGCGTATCCTGACAGGTTGTTTTCGATCGCAATAGACGATCTCCATATTGCCGCGGGCAGCCGGACCGTGCTGCTTGGACCAAGCGGCAGCGGCAAGTCCACCTTGATGGGCATTTTCGCAGGGATCCATCTACCGCACACCGGCCTGGTCGAGATACGCGGCGAAAGCATCCAAGACAAGAGCGATACCTGGCGGCGGAGATTTCGCCTTCGGAACATTGGTATGGTATTCCAGGGGTTTGCACTGCTCCCTTATTTGAAGGTCTATGATAATATCAGGCTGCCTGTGCTTGCCGATCGATCGCTGCGACAGGAGGAAGCCCATAAGCGATGCGACGCGCTTTTGGAATCGGTTGGACTTGATGGTTACGGCAATCGCTGGCCGGACCAACTTTCCCACGGGGAACGGCAGCGTGTGGCAATCTGCCGTGCGCTGTTCACCAGTCCGGGGCTGGTTCTCGCCGATGAGCCAACCGGCAATCTTGATTCTGTGAACACCAGCAAGGTCATGGACATGCTAATACGAGCAGTCACGCGCCAGCACGCTACGCTGGTCATGTCCACGCACAACCAGGGCCTGCTGGATTCGTTCGACACTGCCATCGACGTGGAATCCTTGCGTGGGAGACTGGAAGAGTAAATGGGCGTTTTCTATCTTACACTGCGGTATCTATGCTTCTACCGCGCGCGGTCCGTTCTTCTGCTCGTATGCCTGACGGTGACCCTATGTCTTCCGGTGGGACTGCGTCTGATCGTCCGCCATTACCGAGCCGAACTGATGCAACGCGCAAAGAGCACTCCGCTTGTTTTCGGAGTGCACGGACAGCGCTACGATCTCGCCATGTCTGCTCTCTATTTCCGTATGAACCTCGACGAAGCCGTCTCGATGGCGGATTACGACGAACTGCGCGACACCGGTTTTGCCGAGAACCTCCCGGTCTTTGTGCGACATACAGCCAGAGGCGTTCCCGTAGCGGGAGTAACCGCGGATTATTTCCGTTTCCGCAATCTCACGACGGCTGCTGGAAGACTCCCGGCAATGCTCGGAGAAGCGGCGCTGGGATCGAACATAGCAGGCCGCCTTCAGATGGGCGTGGGCGACTGTATCCTGTCGGACCAGAGCGATCTCTATAACCTGGCCGCTGCGTATCCGTTGCGAATGACAATTGTCGGCGTCCTCGCCTCCACAAATAGCGCCGATGATGAAGCGATCTTCTGCGACATCAAGACCGCGTGGGTGATCGCCGGTATCGGGCATGGCCATAATGACCTTAGCAAGCCGGGTGAGGCGGGAAATGTCCTCTCACGAAAGGGCGGCAATATCGTCGGCAACGAGAATGTTGCCACTTTCGTCGAAATAACCGATGACAACCGGGCAAGTTTTCATTTCCATGCGGAAAGGGACGGGCTTCCTGTGACGTGCATTATCTGCGTCCCCAAGGATGATAAGTCGGCAACTCTGCTAAGGGGGCGCTACAAGTTATCGAAGACCAGGCAATTCATTGTCCCAACAGAGGTTGTGGACGAGATTCTCGCCATGCTATTCAAGGTTGAAGCATTCCTACAGGCAAGTTTTGCCATGGTTGCCTTGTGTACCTCACTTCTCGTGGCATTGATAGTCCTTCTCACCATACGACTGCGATGGGATGAGATGGATACGCTCCACAAGATCGGATGCAGCCGGCGGTTTGTGGCAGGCATGCAAGTTGCTGAATGGTGCTGTATCCTGTTTGCGAGTCTGCTCTTGGCAACCGTCATCATTGTGGTCACCCTCTGGACCGCGCCCAACTTGCAACACATGCTTTAGCTGCGGCCAGGCGATAAGGGCGTATGGCCAATAAACTCCGCCGAGCGTCAAGACCTTTGGCGACGGGTGGTTGAATGCGGCAGGATGCCGCGATTTCGGCCGAGGTGATGGTCCGGGGCGGCCGGTTGTAGCCGGGCAGAGCCCTGTCTTTCATCGCATGGCTTGTGCCGGCGCAGACCTGGCTTCCTGCCCCAAACTGACGGCCACGAAGATGCTGTGTAACCACCGCGAGAACACGCGACGAAAAAAACCAAATCTCGCCCCTTGACACGGCCCGCCCTTTCAGAGACGGACCAGCGCAGGAGGGCCTCACGGAGTTCCCGTGGCCTTCAGTACCTCTTCAGCCAAATCACATAGTGTCCGCCGCATCTCAATCCAGGGTGTGTCGGCAGGGGGATCGATCATATGCCCGCTGCTGCGCCCGAAATTCGGACCGCAGATCTTGTCTTTCCTTTTCATGATGTCTTGACAGCGTGCCACCAGGTCGGCACTGAGTTTGTTCCTCAGGTGGGGTTCGTAGAGCGGCGAGTCGGTCAGGTTCATACTGAGAGAACCGGGGCCCAGGCAAAACGCCATGCCCGGCTGGACCGCGGATCGAGTGGAAGGCTGTAGCTGAAGAACCCGAAGCCCACGTCGCGGTGCTCGCCGCGGATCGGATCGTAGAAGTGATCGTGGCCCGGGGAGGCCCGCAACGTCAATAAGGATTCGAGCTTGAGGTGCTCACCGGCTTCGAGCCGAATGACCGAAACGTTGCCCAGCGGTGACGGCAAAGAATCTTTCCGGCTCAGTCGCGAGGTGCTGCTGGATCAGTCGGCCGTCGCTTCCACGGGTGTCTCCACGGCGGCTGACGGCCATCCGCAGATCAACCTGACGTTCACCAAGGCGGCCGCGGAGAAGTTTGCCGCGATCACCAACAAGAACATCGGCAAGAAGCTCGCCATCGTGTTCGACGGCAAGGTGCTCCAGGCGCCGGTGATCCGCAATGCGATCGTCGACGGCCAGGCCGCGATCACCGGCAGGTTCACCTTGCCCGACATCCTCGAAGCAATTCAGGGCAACCGCAAGGGCGGCGCTTTCCCGCAGAAATAAGCAAGGCCGCAGGGTGGGACGAGCGAAGCGAGTCCCGCCAGAAAAGAGGGGCTGAATTGCAGTTGGTGGGACTCGTACCTCGTCCCACCCTACGAATCGGCAACCTGCTCAAGCTTTCTTGCGCAGGATGGAATCCTTCGGCTACCCCTCATTTTCGTGGGCGGAGTTCTGAGACGGCGACTTGGCTTTCAGCGCGTGCAGGCGATGCACAGCGGATCGACCTGTTCGTCCGTGAAGGTCACGGAGAAGGTTCCACCGCCGCAGCGGCTGCAACATAGGGGCTCGATCTGCTTCAAGAGCGGATTCCAATAGGCCACGTGCTTGCGCCGCGCCCGCCTGCGCTGCACCAGCAGGTCCACGGCCATCACGGGGATCTCCGTGCGCACCAGCACCAGGGGCTCGAGCGTGGCCTCCATGGCGTAGCGCTCGTCGAGTTCGGCCAGCTTGCGGCGGAGTTCGAGATCGACCGCCCGCTTCTTCGCCGCGAGCTTCTCCGGGTCGGGTGTTTCGGCGCCGCGGGTTCTCTTGTGCTCGGTCTCCCGCACGAGCGCGCCGTAATACTCGCGGAGCCGGCGGCGGTCGGCGGCCAGCCGCGCATCCATGCGGCGGAAGAAATCGGCCGCCGATTCCCGCACCCGCGGCGCCAGCCGGGCCACCGCCTGCCGGTACGTCGAAGCCGCCGCGTGCGCGGCCGACGGACGGGGCCGCAGGGCCCAGAGCTCCAGCGGATCGGGCAACTGCACCTCGACACCCGACGCGGCATTGATCGACACGCTCAACCGCGTCTCCCAGCGGTCTTCCGAGGCAATCGACGCGCGGAACCACCAGGTATGATACTCCGCGGTGGTGGCCCGCGTATCGGCCATCGTGACCTTGGCGTTCAACCAGGCGAAGGCGCGCTGGACGGCCGCGTCGAGGGTGCCGCGCTTCAGGTACAGATCGCGGGCCGTGAAATCGCCGATCCGCGGCTCGGCCGCCAGCGCCCGCGCCGCCGTCTCCAGGAAATCGCCGGCCAGATTGATGCACCAGCCCGGGCGGCCGGGCTCGGTCGTTAGTCTCACGACTTCCCCGGGCGCGTCCAGGGCGGCGGCCAGTTCCGCGGGCACGATGGCGGTCCCTTCCGCGGCGTCGGCAGGCCACTCGACCAGCCCGCCGCGGCGGTCCAAGAGCGTCGTGGCAAACGCCCGCAACTCCTCCTGAATCTGCGCGCCGGCCGTCACTGGTAGTCCTCCCCGAACAGGGCTTCGTCAAGCTGCTTCGCTTCCAGGTACTTCTCCTGGGCATCCAGGAGCGAATTGCCCAGCACGTCAAACGATCGGACCAGGTCCTGGTCCGTGTGCGAGCGGAGCCAGAGGTCCAGCACCAGGGTTTCGAACTCCTCGCCTCCTTCCAGGTTGCCCAGGATCGAGCCCACCTCGCCCACCACCAACTCGAACATGTGGATCTTCTCGGTCAACAGGTCCAGCAGCCGCGCTTCCAGCGAGCCGGCCGTGCAGAGGTTGAAGATGAAGACTTCCCGCGTCTGTCCGATGCGGTGGATCCGCCCCACGCGCTGCTCGATCTTCATGGGGTTCCAGGGCAGGTCGTAGTTGATCAGGGTGTTGGCGAATTGCAGGTTGCGGCCCTCGCCGCCGCTCTCGGAACAGAGCATCACGGGAACCTGCCGGCGGAACGCCTCGACCGCCTCATCCTTCTGCCGGTCCGACTCCGCGCCGGAGAAGGTGACGAAGGCAATGCCCGCCTCGCCCAGCAGACGCTGCAGGTGTTCCAAGGTCCGCTGGAAATTGGCGAAGACGAGCACCTTCTCGCCGCGGGCCTGGGCCAAAAGCTCCAGCAGCTTGTCGTCCTTGGCCGAGCGCCGGACGGCCTCGGCCAAGGCAATGATCGCCGTGGCGCGGGGGTCGCCGCCGGCCACTTTCTCCAGCGACCGGGCCAGCGAGCGCGGATGGCTGCCGGAGGCCGACAAGAGCGTGCTGAGTTGCTTGCGCCCCAGCGGCGGCGGGTCCGTCCGCGCTGCGAAGCCGCAAGCGGCATCTTCCGCCTCGGGGCCGCCCTCGCCGGGCAGCACGCGCCGCTGGCGAAGGTACTCGTTCAGCAGGTGGTAGAGCGTCTGCTCGTCGCCGCGCGGCTGGGCCATCAGGGTCTGCGCATAGCGGGCCGGCAGGTCGATATGCACCAGGCTCCGCGTGTTGCGAACCATCACCTGGCCCAACAGCGAACGCAGCCGCTCGCGGTTGCGGGGGTCGCGGGGATTGCCGCGGCGGACGTACTGCCGCTTGAAGTCCGACTCGGTCTTCAGATGGCCCGGCTCCAACAGCGTCAGCAGGTTGTAAAGCTCCAGCAGGTTGTTCTGCACGGGCGTGGCGGTGAGCAGGAACAAGTGGCGGCGGTTCAGCGCGTTGACGAGCTGCCAGTTGCGGGTCGCGCGGTTCTTGCAATGGTGGGCCTCGTCGACAATCACCAGGTCCCAGGGCGCGGCGGCCACCACTTCGCCCCGCCGCTGACTCTTGGCAAACGCCAGCGACGCCAGCACGCGATCCGTGTTGGCCCAATACTCGGGCCGGTCGGCCTGCCGCGTCCGCGGCGGGATGGAGAACTCCAGGTGGAACTTCGACCGCAGTTCCTCCTGCCATTGCGACACCAGGGGCGTGGGAACCAGGATCAGCACCCGCCGCACCAGTCCGCGCAACAGGTACTCCCGCAAGAGCAGGCCGGCCTCGATCGTCTTGCCGAGCCCGACTTCGTCGGCCAGCAGCACGCGCCCGCGGAAATGCCGCAGCACCTTGCGAACCGTTTCGATCTGGTGCGGCAGGTGATCGACGCCGGTCAAGCCTTCCAGGCAGAGCAGTTGATCGAATCCCCGCAGCAGGCCGAGCCGGGCGAGATCCAGGTGCAGCCGCAGCCCCCCGGTGTCGTGCGCGGCGGGCCCCTCGGGCAAGCGGATCGCCCGCAGCGTTACGGGAATTCCCCCCGCGGTGTTCCAGCGGAGCGGGGGTTCCTCGCCCCTTGTGCCCGGCTCCGCTTGGACCGCCTGGCTGGCAGCGTCATCCACGGCTGCTTCCCCGAGTTTTCCTGAATGGGTCCGGATCCATCCCGATCCCGGCTTCCGGGCCGGTTCGGCGGTGCGCCGGCAACGCACCAACCGCATGTGAAACGGCCATTGTTGCAACTGGCCGAGAAATTGTCAACCTCGGCCCCGCTGTAACGAGCAGCGGGGCGGCCGGGAAAACTCTTTCTGACAGCCGGCTACAGGTCGTAGAGGGTCTCGTCCACCTTCGGCGGCCTTTTTCGCATGAGGCGGCGGAGGCGCCCGGTTGACTCCCCGGGTGGAGACCCATCGTCGCCAAAGAGGTCGCCCATTTCCTCCTCGATCTTCTCCGGCGATTCGCCCGACTCCATCCGGCGGATCGCCTCTTCCGTCTTTCCGTCCAACGGCATGCCTGCCGTCTGATGCAGTTTCCGCATCATCCGGGCGAGTTGCCGCGGGTCGTTCTCGTCGAGTCCCTCCGACTCGCGCAAGAGCGACTCCATCGCCTGTTCCATCTTCGGGTCGTCCGGACCAGGCAGGTCGCCCTCGGACCCGCTGTTGTCGGGCCGCTTTCGGGCAATGGCGAACCGCGACACGCGGCGTTGCAGCTTCGGGCGGCTGCATCGCGGGCAACCGGGCCGCGCAGCGGTGTCGATCTTCCTGGACAGAAAGCTGTAAATCGTGTGGCAATCCGCGCAATAGAACTCGTAGATTGGCACGTACGGTCTCCCAAATCACCGCTTTCCGAGGTGTTTGTGCCATCGAGAATTCAGCAGCGGGGTCTCACGTGAACGCGCACCTTGATTCTTGCCCGCGAGCCATTCGCCCGCCGCGCGTTCAACGCAAGATCAACCTGCCTTCCGCGACCGACGCCAGGCGGCAATCGCGACGGCGAAACCGAACCCCGCGGCGCAAAGCGCAGTGGTCCCCGGCTCGGGGGTTGCCGTGATGCTCAGCGTGGCCTCAAACCCGCTATCAGTTCCGGCCCCCGGAGAGGGTGTGGTATACACAAGAGCCGGCTCGGTACTGGGAATAAGAGGATCCCCGTTGTTCCATTCCCCCAACCAGAATACATAATTCGTTCCCGGCGTCGCGCCGCTCACATTCGTAAGAGTGAAGCTGAAATTCCCGGGGTCGTTCCCGGGGCGGATGTATTTCGTAGGATCGGTCGTGCTGAAAAAGGCCTGATAATCGGTCCCGCCACCGTCCGCCCTGGTGTTTATCTGATAACTCCATCCCGATGGCACCGTAGCCGCGCTTATGGACGACGACGCCGAGCCTGTCAGCGTCTGCCCCCACTCTGCCAAGCCCGTTGCGTTTGCGCTTCCGGTGGGGTACAGGTCAATGTCAAACGCGCCGATGCCCTGGTTGGGGCCCAAACCGTTCTTGAGCTGATCTACCGTGGACCTGCCGGCAACATTCCATGATGGATACGAAGGCCCGTTGTCATAACTCTGATCCAGTTGGAACATCCCACCCGCCTTAGAGAGCGTGCCGCCGGACACATCCTGATAGCTAAAGACCTGGACCGGATCGAATGTAAAAATGATCTGGGCGAAGGCGACGCTATTACTCCCCGCCAGAATCAACGTTGGAAGCACCACGGCAACCAGAAAAACCTTAATGCGTCTCATGGATCTCGACTCCCTCTCCAAGATGTTGAAAGTGTTCATAGAAGCGAATCATTCAAAAGGAGGAAATTGACCTTCCAGGTAACGAATATGACCATTTCTCCAAAAGGTCACAACGATTGCGTCGCAGATAAGCGATGTCGGGAGGCCGAACCACAGAAGGGTTCGGCCGACGCCGTGCGACGTCGCTTACAGACTATTGACCTGGTGGAGAAAGCACCTGCGCGAGAGAGGCTGCTTGCGGCAGAACACCGACAGAGCGCGGCGTTACACTGGCTCGCGTAGCAAACAACCGGCAGGAGGCGCTAGCTTCGCTGCCTCGGCTTGGGTGACGAAATTCGCGAGACCACCATTTGAAGATATCCGCGCTATAAGGCTGTTAACAAGGAAGAAGACGGAATTGTGTGCAAGGCAAAGGACTCGCGACCTTCCCGTTGGCAAACAGGCCGTTTAACGCGGCCTACCCAAGTCCCAAAAGCGCTACAATGACACAAACCTCACCAGTATCTAGTCTAAAAGCAGAATACTCGATTGCAATACCACATTCGGGGTATAAGGTCAAAATACTTTGGAACCGCCCTGGCGCGACTCGATGGCGACTCCCGCGGCCGGCCTTTGGTGCAGTCTTCCCAGTCCATGGTCATCCGCCTGCCCAGCGGGAAATCCGTCCACTTCTACACCAAGACGGCCAAACGTGAACCATGCCGGAATCCAATCGTCTGTAACCATTGTAAGATATTGTGATATAAGCGGTTAAGTCATAATCAGCCCTCGTCAAGAAATGGCTGTCTATGCCCAAAATGGGCGATTTGTGGAAAACTGGTGGCAAGGCGGAGCATCGGCCTCCAGGAACGAGAGCGGGCCCGCAAAGTTTACCTAATCCTTCTAGCCTATATTTCCGATAACTTACCACCACACAGTGTACTTGCGGCCTCCGCGGCCTGAAATGCGACGTTTTGCCTTCAAAAACGCCTCATGCCGGCCGCACGGTATAGAGATCGCCCACACGCATCGATCTTCGAAGCACCTCGGCGACCAACTGGGATTTGCGATGGACCGAGCCCACCAGAACCTTCAGGGGACCCTCTGCGGTGGTTCGCGACGGCTGTCCATAGCCAAGCAGTGCTTGCTGGTTGCTGTCCTTCTGGGGAGTGGGCTGCTGACGGGCTGCGCAGCCTGGACGAACCCGGTCGCTCACGGGATTCCGGTATGGGCCGTACCCCAGGAGCTCCTGGCAAAGCCGAAGGAGAACCTGGCCCCCATTCCGCTTTCCTCTTTGAAGCAACAACCACCCACGGAGTATCTGCTGGGGCCTCGCGACATCCTTGGTGTTTTCGTTGAGAAAGTCCTGGGACAGGCGGATCAGAATCCGCCCGTGACCATGCCCGACGTCAACGGCATCTCCAATCTGCCTCCGTCGCTCGGTTTTCCGATCTCCGTACGTGAGGACGGGACGGTGCCTTTGCCGCTGGTAGATCCCGTGCACGTTGAAGGCATGACCTTGGCCCAGGCGGAAAAGGCCGTCAAGGACGCCTATACGGTCAAGAGAAAGATCCTGGCTGCGGGGCAAGAGCGGGTCATTGTAACCCTCATGCGTCCGCGTACGACCCGCGTCCTCGTCATTCGCCAGGATTCCCCGGGAGTCGCCGGCGCGAACGTGACGGTGGGCGCAGGCTATACCCGTGGGCTTCTTGGCGCAAGCCCCAGCTTTAGCGCGACACGGCACGGGGCGGGGACGATCGTTGATCTGCCCGCCTATGAGAACGACGTCCTGACCGCCCTGACCCAGACCGGCGGACTGCCTGGATTCGATGCGAAGAACGAAGTCCGCATTGATCGGCACGCCTTGAAATCCACCTCGCCGGATAGTTCGGGTTCCGGCGCCGAGGCAGCAGCGGCGGAAGCGGAGAAGACGTCGGCCGGGGACCGAGAGGTCGAGACGGTGAAAATCCCGCTCCGGCTGCCGGCCAGCGCGCCCCTTCCCTTCAAGCCCGACAGTATCATCCTCCATGAGGGGGACGTGGTTAGCATCGAGGCCCGCGACGCCGAGGTATTCTACACCGGCGGTTTTCTCCCTCCGGGCGAACACGCATTGCCGCGCGACTACGACCTGGATGTCGTCAAGGCGATCTCGGCGATTGGCGGCCCTCTGGTCAACGGGGGCGTCAACGCCAACAACCTGACCGGGAGTCTCGCCCAGCAGGGTATCGGCAGTTTCTCGCCCAAGTTGGTCTCGGTCCTGAGGAAGACGCCCCATGGCGGGCAATGCACCATCATTGTCGATCTGGACTGTGCCCTGCAGAACCCCCGATCGAGCTTGCTCCTCAAGGCTGGCGACGTTGTCATTCTGCAAGAGACCAAGGGGCAGGCATTGGTCAGGTACTTCGACCAGATCTTCCACACCGGGCTGAACTCGATCGCCATTGAAACGAGTCGGACCACGGGGACCGTGAACGTGGCCGGACCGTAACGGCGCAATCTCCGAGGCCGGCGTCGCCGCCAAGGGCCGCCTATGCGTTGAAGAAGACACCCGTCATCACCAGTGCCGCAACATCGAGGAATTGATGCTCCACGCCGCGGTGGTGAATGCCCCACCGCAGGGCTGATGGAAACATCCCAACGGCCTCTCGGAAGCGCTACGGCCCCGGCGGGAGTGCCTCGCGCCAAGGTCGCAGTGGCGTCCTCCATGGCCTATCGGAAGGATTGAGATCCCCGTCGGACACCAAGATGCCAGCGGAAACGGCAGCGACCGACCCAGCGATCTGGGTTGATGCGGCTGTGGTTGACGCGGGTGTCGTCGACGCAGGAGTCGTCGCGGCGGGGGGCATCGGGGCTCTCATTGGACGCGTCGTCGATGCGGCTGTTGCCGCTGTGGCCACCGTTGGTGCAGTTGTCGTTACAGCGACTGTTATCTTTGGTGTGGCTACCGTCGGTGTGGCTGTCGTTGACGCGCGTGTTGCTGCGACAGCTCTCATTAATGCGGCTGTCGTTGATTCGGCGCTCGTTGGTACGGCTATCGTTGACGGGGCTGTCGTTGGTCCGACTGCCGTTGATGCGGACGTCGCGGGTGCGGGTGCCAGTGGTGCGCGTGCCGTTCGTGCATTTGCCGTTGCGGCAGGCGTGGTCGGTCCGGGTATCGTTGGTACAAGTGGAGCTTGTTGAGGCGTCCCACCCAGCAGGCTCCACAGTCCGCTGCTGGCAACGGTCGGCCCTTGCCCGAGTGCAGACTTTTCTGCGATCACCAGAACCGTAACGGCCATCAGGCAGGGAAGAAACACCTTGGAGAGGAACATTGATTTCATGGCCATTCTTCCTCTTTGGTTGCAGAACAACTAAGCATCTACGTCTCGCACAGAAGATGTCCACCAAGTATACTCCATTAGGATAGCCATCCGGCGCGCGGAGTCAACCCCCCCCCGTCCAAAATTCTCCCGTTCAGATTTCAGGCGAGGTGGCGAAACTGCCAATAAGCATGGTTGTTATGCCAAGTACAGCCTACGAGTGGTGTCTTATAACACCGTGGATGGGCATTCCAAGCGGAAAGCCTGTGACGGAACCGCGTGGTAGCCGGAATCCGAGAGTTCACCCCTCTGGTTAGGTGTTTTATGGGCCGCGACGCCGCGGGACTCCCCCCGGAGATGAAGCAGCGAGTTGGCCGGGCCGACCGGTGGAGGAGGGCGATTTCGTCCGTCGCCACCCTCCTGGCTCAAGGCATTCTGCTGGCTTCAGTTCTGATCGCACCGTGGCTGCTGGGCGGCGTGGAGCCGCCGGTGCAGATTGGACTTCTGGTGGCCGTGATGCTCGCCCTCCTGTGCTGGCTGGTCAAGCAACTGGCCGACCGGCCCGCAACGGCCGTCTTGCCTACAGCCTTTGTTCCGCTGGCTGCCGCGATTGGCCTGGGGTTGCTGCAACTTGTCCCGCTGGACAGCAAGAGCAACGCATTCCTATCGCCTTCCGGCGCGCGGCTTCGTGCTACCTTGCTAGACACGGAACCCCCGGCGGACGCTTCTCTGGCGGAGCCGCTGGGCGTTGCGGCGATCGCGGAACACCAGCCGCTGAGTCTGTATCCCGCTTCCACGCGCCACGACCTGGCGATGTTGACACTTGCGGCTGGCGTATTCGTGCTGGGCGCCGGTTTCTTCCATACGCCCGGGGCGCAGGTATGGCTTTGCACGCTGCTTGCGGTCAACGGCGCCGCGCTTGCTTTTTTCGGCTTCGTCCAGCAGCTCACCTGGAAGGGTATGCTGTATTGGAACATCCCGTTGCTGGGCGGCGGAGCCCCGTTCGGCCCCTTCGTCTGTCGAAACAACGCCGGCGGGTTTCTGAATCTCTGCCTGGCCGGCGCGGCGGGCATGACGATTTTGGTGGTCGGCCGCCACGGATCGAGTGGTCTCGCCGCCGAGCGGTTTCCCAGGCAGGAGCGGCGCGGGCTGCTCGAAAGGGCCGGGTGCTGGTCACGGGAATTCGTTCTGCGTTTGAACGCCACGACCTTGTCGGCCGTGATCCTGATGGCTTGCATCGTTGCGGGCATTTTCTGTTCGCTCTCTCGCGGGGCGTTTCTCGCCATGATCGGGGCGACCGTGCTCACCGCGTTGGTCGTGTCCTGTGCGCAGCGACGGATCGTGGGGGGATGGCTCTTCGCCGTGATCGCGGCGGCGGGACTGGGTCTGGTGAGTTGGGTGGGCATGAGCGACGCGGTAAAGTCGCGATTGGCCACCTTGCTGAACCAAGAGGCCCTGGAACACGACCGAATTCCACTCTGGAAGGACAGTCTGAAGGCACTCCCCGACTTCTGGCGGCTGGGAAGCGGGCTGGGAACCTATCGATACGTGTACGGCCTGTATCAGCAGGAACCTTGCTATCCGTGGGCCTACCACGCCGAGAATCAGTACGTTGAAACGCTCGTCGAGTGTGGCATTCCGGGGCTTGCCCTGCTATTGACCATGATCGTCCTGGTGGCTGTTGCCGGTTGGCGGCTGCTCTGCGATGCCCGGGACCGGCGTACAACGGCCTTCGCCACCGCAGGGTTCTTCGCCCTGACGAGCCAGGCGATCGCTAATTCGTTCGACCCCGGGCTCTACGCAGCGGCCAATATGCTGTTGCTGGCGCTGTGGTGCGGGGCAATGTCGGGCGGCGCCGCAGAACTGGCACATTGCCAAGGGCGATCCCGTCTTCTGGCGCTGCCGCGCGTCCGCGCGATTGGCGTGTTGGTGACGGTTGCGCTGCTGGCAGCCAGCGCCTTTGGCTGCCTGGAAATCCGGCGGTTGGCCGCGGTGGAGGCCGCCCTGAAGGAACTCAACTTCACCCAGAACCACACCGAGTACTCGCCGCAGACCGTCGTGAGCAAGATTGAACAGTTGTCGGCCGCCGCGGAATGCCGGGAAGACGACGCCGAGGCACACTACTACCTGGCCAGGCTCTGGATCTTCCTCTACCGGCTGCACGCATTTGAAGACGTATGCGCAGAGGCGCCGCCGGATGCGGATCGTTCCAGCCTTTGGCAAATCACTTCGCCGGTGGTGATTCAGCGGCAACTGCACCAGTTCGTCCGGGAGGGCCGCCTGGCGGACCTGGACTCGCTGCGGAATCACCCGGTGGTCAGGGACCACCTCAGGCCGGCCTTGAAGCACCTGGTCCTGGCCCGCCGGGCCTGCCCCCTGCTGCCGGGCGTCCACGTGTTGATCGCGGAGCTTTGCGGGCTCGTCGCCGATCCCGCCGGCGACCAGGTTCCCCTGGAGACCGCGCGGCGATTGGTCCCCAGCGAGCCGGAGATGCTTTTCCGGGTAGGGCTGCTCGCCTTTCAGGCCGGGCGCACCGATTGGGCCTATGACACCTGGCGAGAGAGCCTGGTCCTGAGTTCCACGCACCTGCAAGACATCCTGACCATCGTCGATGAGCAGGTGCAGACGCCGGGGGTGATCGAGAAGCTGCTGCCGCCATCCCCGAGCTTGCTGATCCAATTGGCACAGGGACGATACCGCGCCCCAGAACAGGCCGGCGTGCGACGCTTGCTCACCGGACGGGCGGAAGAATTGATCGAGCAGGTCGACCTGCCGGAGGCAGAGAAGCACGCCCTGCGGGGCGCGGCATGTGCGATGCGAGAGTGTTATCCCGACGCCATCGCAAACTACAGGCTGGCCGTTCGGCTGCGCCCCCGAGAGATGGGCTGGCACTATGGACTGGCCCTTGCCTTGTGGCATTCGGGTTCGATCGAGGAGGCTTCCCTGGAGGCCCGATGGTGTGCCTTGGCGGACCCCGGCAAGTCCGAGTACCGTGCTTTGGTCGAAGAAATCAACCGCGTGCGGATGAAACCCTTGCCATCCGTTTCCGAATAGCGTAAAGTCTCACTTTCAGCGATGACTGGGCAAGGACGGCTGGCGAGCGTGCTGCTTGGCGCTGTAATCGCGGGGCTTTCGGCTGCGTCGGCTGCCGAAGTTGTGCAGTTGCGCGATGGCACGCATTTCCAGACGATTTCAAGAACGGGAGACAGACCATGTCTGGAGCGATCGATAAGATGACGCGGCGCGACGTGCTGCAACGCTCCGTGGCAGCCGGGGCCGCGGCGACACTTCCATGGTTTCTGCCGGCTGCGGCTCGGGGAGCCGAGGATCAAGCGGCCCCTTCGGAGCGGATCACGCTCGGGGTGATCGGCATCGGCCCGCGCGCCACCTATGACCTCGGCGGCATGCTCAAGCAGCGCGACTGCCAATGCGTGGCCGTTTGCGACGTTCAAGCCAGCCGGCGAGAGGCCGGAAAGGGCCTCATCGACAAGCATTACGGGAACAAAGACTGCGTGCTCTATCGCGACTTCCGCGAATTGTTGGCGCGGCGCGACATCGACGCGGTGCTCATCGCCACCGGCGACCGCTGGCACGCACCGGCCTCGATCCTCGCGGCGAGGGCCGGCAAGGACGTCTACAGTGAGAAACCGTGCGGCCTGACAATCGGACTCTGCCAAGCCCTCGATGATGTCATCCAAAAGACCGGCCGCGTCTTCCAGGCCGGCACGCAGCGGCGGAGCGTGGCGAACTTCCAGGCCGCCGTTCGACTCGCCCGGTGCGGCAAGCTCGGCAAGCTCCAGACCCTCTTCGCCTCGGTCTACGCGCCGTCGATCGAGACGGCCTGGCTTCCGGGCGAACCCACCCCGCCGCGAGACGTTGTCGACTGGGATCTGTGGCTCGGACCGGCCCCATGGCGCCGTTACAACCATCGTTATGTCGAAGGACGGTGGCGCGGATACTGGGATTTCGACTCCGGCGCACAGTTGCTCGACTGGGGAGCACACACGGTCGATCTCTGCCAGTGGGCCAACGGGGCCGACGACTCCGGGCCGGTGGAATACGAAGCATCGGAGAAAACGATCAACGCCCGCTACGCCAACGGCGTGAAGCTGGTGCTCGATTGCCTGGAGACGCCCTTCCGTCAACGTCCGGGATGGGTGCAGTCGCTGGGGACCTGTCCGGTGCGTTTCGTGGGCGACGAGGGTTGGGTCGAGACGGGGGACAGCGGGGGGATCGAAGTGCATCCGGCGTCGCTCAAGGAGGAACTCAAGGAGGTGATAGGCAAGCGCGAGGTGGGGCTCGATGTCTCGGCCCACGCCCGGAACTTCTTCGACTGCATCAAGTCGCGGAAGAAGCCGGCGGCCAATTCGCAGGTCATGCGTCGCTCGCACACTGCCTGCCACGCGGCCGCGCTGGCCTGGATCCTCAACCGCAAGCTCGCGTTCGACCCGGTGAAAGAAGAGTTCATCGGCGACGACGAGGCCAACGGCCTTCGCTCCCGCTCGGCGCGGGCGCCTTGGGCCGTATGATAGCCCGCCACGCCCTGACAGCTATCCTACAAAAGGTCCTGCCGATCATCTTCTCCCCCGGCAATCGTGTCTACTACGGCGTGGGGGCCTCACTAGGTCATGCCTTTGCCGTGGGCAAGGAAATCTGACCGGTAACAAGGGCAAGGCCATTTCCGTGGCGGCCGGGATGCTCTGGACACGGAGAGCGGTGTTCGGCGAAGTATTTTGACCGTGAGCCGCCGCCGCCGAGCAACTGCCGTCCCTTGCCGTGGAGCGACACTTCTGGTAAACTCGGGATTCGGGATTGGTCTTGTGCGGGGACGTAGCTCAGTTGGGAGAGCGCCTGCTTTGCACGCAGGAGGTTGCCGGTTCGATCCCGGTCGTCTCCACTTGATGTAAGTTCTTTTGAGATCAAGACTTTTGCTACCTGCCGGTGGTCGGCAGTGCGGCCCAGATGGCCGAAGCCAAAACGGTACATACCGTTTTGAGTTTTTCCATCAATCTGGAGGGCCGCAAATGCCTATTCTGAAAGAAGCACTGCCAAAGTATCGGAAGCATAAGGCTTCCGGTCAGGCTGTCGTCACGATCCGGGGCCAAGACTTCTACCTTGGCCCATGGAATACCAAGGCGAGCCACACCGAGTATGACCGCATCATCGCCGAGTATCTGACCGCCGGTCGCCAACTGCCAGTCAAAGGAGCGGAGGCGGCGGATCTGACCATCGTCGAGATCCTGGCCCGCTACAAACGGTTCGCCAAGGCGTATTACCGCAAGAACGGGAAGTCTACCGGCGAGTGGGAGAACGTGGAGCACGCGGTCACACCGCTATTGAGGTTGTACGGCCGCACCCCCGTTCAGAATTTCGGTCCCCTGGCCCTGAAAGCCGTCCGTCAAACGATGATTGAGGACGGGCTAACGCGGCAAGGGATCAACGCTCGGATCAACAGGATCAAACGGGTCTTCCGTTGGGCGGTTTCCGAGGAGTTGGCCCCGGCGACGCTCGTCCACGCCTTGGCCACCGTGGCCGGCCTGGAGGCTGGACGGACGTCGGCACCGGAAACTGTGCCGATCGCCCCCGTATCCGATGAGGTAGTTGGGAAGACGCTACCGCACCTTCCAGGCGTCGTCGCTGATATGGTGCGGTTTCAGCGGCTCACTGGCTGCCGGCCTGGCGAAGTGTGCCAGTTGCGGCCGAAGGATGTTGATCGCTCCCAGGAAGTCTGGCAGTACCGACCGGCAAGCCACAAGACCCAGCACCATGACATGGAGCGGGTCATCTTCATCGGCCCCAAGGCCCAAGACGTCCTACGGCCCTACCTGCTGCGTCCGGCTGACGCCTACTGCTTCTCACCAGTGGAATCCAGGAAGCAATGGCTTGAAGCACGCCATGCGGCCCGCAAGACACCGCTGTCCTGTGGGAACGTACCAGGCTCCAATCGCAAGTTACATCCTAAACGTCAGCCGAAGGACAGGTACACGAAGGACACGTACAACCGGGCAGTCCAGAGGGGTTGCGAGGCCGCATTCGATATGCCGAAGGAACTACGGAAGATCGCAAGAAGATTGCCCGACGACGAGCGGAAGCGGCTGCAAAAGCTGGCCGCCGAGTGGCGGGCCGAGCACTGCTGGAGCCCCAACCAACTCCGCCACGCCACCGGCACCGAGGTCCGCCGCCAGTATGGCCTCGAAGCCGCACAGGTTGTCCTCGGCCACGCCAAGGCCAACACGACCCAGGTTTATGCCGAACGGGACCAGGCCCTGGCCGCCGACGTTATGCGTGAGATTGGTTGATGGCAGGAAACCTCCGCAGGCTCAGACAAGGGCCCAGTCCTTGAACCTCGACGCCGGGGGGGACTACAATACGGGCATATTCGGGCCAGTCGGTCGGCCAACCGACGCAGCCTTCCGCCGGTGCCGGTGGCACCTTGCCGGTTGCCGGCGGCGGGCGGCCCGCCCAAGGTGAGGTGCAAGATGGGCAATTCTTCACATCGCTCCCTCCCCAAGAGTAGTGCCCCTCCTGTAGACCCTTTAGACCGGTTCTTGAAGGCACGTTCCCAGGAACAGGGGCGGAGGATCGACGTGGGGCACCCCACCACCAAGCACCTAGCGGCGTACCGCTTGGGGCATCATTGCAGGATGCTATTTGGTTACGGGTCTGGACTCATACGTGAACGTCGTAGATATGAGAAGGAGACCAGCGATGAATGGTACGTTTACTGCGTCGGGGGGCAGTGCGAGGACGGCCCGCAGGAGTGGATTGAGAAGTACTGGGCCAAGATATGGTGGGACATTGTCGAGCTAAACGACGCCGTCACCACGCTGTCAAGTAGCAGGAGTACCGAACCGTCTAGCCTCATACTCAACGCGATGAGGGATCTCGTGGAGGCTCAAGAACGTGTTCGTAGGTACTACATGATCGAGCGTGTAGCGAATACAGATAACGATTTTATGCGGGCTCTGTTTGAATTCTGCGACCTAATTGATGAACACCTAAGCAAGGCCGTAACTTCATGGTTGGGCGACCGCGACAACAATCCGTTTGCGATGTTGGGATGGCTTGGCAATGCAGTTGCCACCTGCGAAGTGGAGTCCAAGAGGTCTCCCGGCCTTATTCCGACGAACATTGAGGAGGCACTGACCTGTATCAAGGCAATAGCTCCCGCCATCGTCGCCCAAATACCCGATCTGTCCATGCTGTTTGCAAGTGATGCGTTGGGACAAGAGCCCAATAAGCTGGATGGACGGATCCAGGAGGCATTAGTCAACTTCGTTCCGGCTCCGCCTCCAACGCCGACGCTGCCTCCGCCTCCGGCCAGGGCTACTGGCTGGGATCAGGCAACGGAAGCCCGGAATAGGTGGCTCTACGAGGAGTGCATGAGGGTAACTCCATACAAAAGGATCATAAAGGATCTAGAGAAGAGGTCGGCGAGTGAGAACTGGGAGCTAATAAAAACGATTAACGGCATAAAGTCAGCGGCTGCCAGATACGCGGAACGAACGCGGCTGCCCCTTCCTCCCGAACGCCACCCTGGGCGTCCGACCAAAGATTAGGCGAAAATCTGCTCGCACTTCTGTGCACTTCTGCACAATTTTATTCCCGTGAAGTCGCGATAGAATCGTCGTAGATGTTGGCAATTAGAGCCACTTTTACGAGGTTATCGCGATGAGCATCGACATCTCTGCGGAACGACTTTTCAGCCTTGCGGACACCGCGAAGACCCTGCCCGGCAGGCCCGCGATTAGCACGCTGCACCGCTGGCGGCTACGTGGGGTACGCGGCGTCCGGCTTGAAACTTGCCTGATCGGCGGACGGCGATTTACCAGTCGCGAGGCCTTGGAGCGATTCATTTCCGCCACCACTGCTGCTGCCAACGGAGAAAGGCCCCCCACGCGAACGCCTCGGCAGCGGCAGCGCGCGATCGACCAGGCGGAACGCGATCTCGGCCTGCACACTGACGCGCGGCGGGGCGATGTCCACGGTGTCGTTGCGAAATCCATACACGAAAAGGGAGCCACTCGCCTATGAACACTCGATTCAAAGACCTGCCGGCGTCGGCGGATTGGCGGGCAAAATTCAAACAAATTGGCGGATGTACGCACCGTGCCGGGCGTGTCACCCGGCCGGCCCCATCGCGCCGGCGATTGGCCCAGGCATTTTCCTAATTTCTAACGAAATGGGGGGAGGACATGCGTAGCCCGAAAGTGTCAAGTGATGTTCAAGTTCTAATTTCTAACGAAATGGAGGTGCGACGTGCGTAGTGCCAAGATTCCATCGGATGCTCAAATTGTCAGGACCTTTGTCGAGTATCGGACGATCGTGGACGCTTTTTTCCGCTGGGCGTTCAATTTGCTGATCATCATCGGACGGTCCGGAATGTCGAAGTCCAAAGAATTCGAGTTCCGAAGTAAGCATGGCGAATGCTACACGGTCAAGGGCCATGCCACGCCCTACTACACGTACAAGGAGTTGTACGGACACAGGAACCAACTGATCGTGATCGACGACGGGGAGATGCTCTGGAAAGAAAAGGATGGGAGGATCCTCCTCCGCAGCCTGACCGAGTCCGAGGCATGCAAGAAGGTCCATTGGGCCTCGGCCAACAAAGACCTTGAGGAGTTGGGCATCCCGACCAGCTTTCGCACCCGCTCCAAGGTGGCGGTAATCTGCAATAAATTCATGTTCGGCAAGTCGGACGAAAAAGCGGCGATTCTGGATCGAGCCCAGGTCGTCTACTTCGACCCGACCCCGTTGGAAGTCCACACGAATACGGCCACGTGGTTTTGGGATCAGGAAGTTTACGACTACATCGGCAGTCGGCTCAGTGTGATCACCAACCTGACCGCCCGCACCTACGTCAAGGCGTGCGAGCAGAAGAACGCCGGGATGGACTGGCAGGCCTTAATCGACGTCGTGAACTGCTACGACTTCGCCATGGCCCTGGTGCAGAACCTCGAAACGAGCGGTTTGCCGAGGCAGAAGCGTATTGAGGAGTTCACAGCCAAGACGAAAATGAGCCAGGCAACCTATTACAATTATAGGAAAATGCTGCTGGAACAAGGCCAGCTTAAGACCGAACCGCCCCCGGCGATCAGGGTGCAAGGAACGGAACCCGACGACGAGAATGAGGCGGCGTCGGAGCTTGATGACGAAAGCGATGGTGAAGACGGATGGGCCGAGGTAGCCCCTATTCCGTTAGAAACTGGAACGAAGCGATCTCGGCGTACTCGTGGTACGGCGAAGCAGGGCCCCCAAGAAGCATCCAGCACACTGGAAGATGAAGAGGAAGGAATAGAACTGATTGACTGTTCAGGGCCTGATTGGGCCGGTCTGTCGATTTGACCGGTCGGGGCCCCTACACCGTGGTGGCGGATCGAGCAGGGAGCTATTACCGCAATACACGTACACGGCAACAGCCGGACCGACCAACAACTTTTTAGGTCATCGGGGAGCCCGCAACCGGTGACCTATACCAATAACCTGCGGGCGTCGAGGAGTGAATTGCATGAGTACGGATGAATTGGTGCGTCAGAACGAACTGGCAGATGCGCTGTTGGAGAAGCTGGCGAGGATCAAGTCCCTGTGGGACGAGATGCCGGGCGCCGAGGAACTGGAAGCCATGGAGGCGGCCGTCGCTAAGGGCCTTGAGAATCTGCACGATGGAGAAATGCACGACGAAGGTCAATGGTGTAACACGGTTGGCGAATTGACGGAGTTTCTAAGAGATGTTGCGCCTGATACCTGCATTGCAATGGCCGATCTTGCCGCAATCTATGTTGTAAAAGACATGTCTCCCGACCAAGAAAGGTTGGTTGT
>JBEKCP010000021.1:0-37330 GCA_050014815.1 Thermoguttaceae bacterium
ATATGGAGGGTGCGGTCGCTTCGTGAGCTTCCAAGATTATAACTGCGATGCGCCGAATATGTTGCGCCCTGTCGAGATGCCGCGGCAGGAAGTTCGTAAGTGACCGAGAAATAAGGAGTTAGGCAAATCCCGCGATTCTACGCGGCATACTGGCTGACTCGCGCGCCCTGTTGCATTCTGCCGGCCGACCTGCCATCTCGATGACTGTCGTCCCGAGCTGTGACTTCCTTGTCCGGCTTCGCTCCCGATACCCCGTGACCGGCCCCCGTGAGCACGGCTAGGGGCGCCAACGGTACATGATGATCTTCGCTTTTGCGTCCTCTTCGGCGAAGACGAGATACTCGCCGTTGGCCCGCTTGTGGGCGCGCACGGCGTAGGGAAGGTCCAGCCAGCCGCTCATATTGTTGCCCGGCCGCAGCGTGCCGCGGTACTCCGCCGTGCCCGCTTCATAGACGCGCACCTCGGCCGTCTTGAGATAGGCGATAAACAAATAGTCGCCGGCGACGCTCATCGACACGGGCGTGCCGTACGTTTCCGATCGCTCCTGCGCTTCGTCGAACGGCGGGTGGAGTTCCCAGCGTTTGGCCTTCTTCGTGCTCCACGCGTCGTACCGGCACACGACCTTGCCGACCGTCTTCCAGTTGCCCTTCCTGTTCGGGAACTCCTTCGAATAGCCGGAGAGGTACATCGTGTCCGTTTCCGGAAAGTACTCGACGCGCTGCAGGCGGATGAACGGCTCGGGCGCCGGCTCGGTCTTCGCCGTCGCGAACGAGTACTTCGGCACGCCGTTGGAATCGAGGCCCTGGCAGGGGAACCGGCGCGTCGTGTTGGCGTCGCCGGCCTGCCAGACGTCGCCCTCGCTGTCGACCCACCAGCCCTCGCCGGCGGCGTCGGGAATCGGCGCACTCTGGTATTCGTCGGCGTCGAAATCGCCGTTGGCGTTCTTGTCCAGCCAGATCCACTGGCTTTTTGCCGGCTGGTGCGGGGGCCACGGACCCGGCTGTGGTCGCTGGGCGAAGTAGCCGCAGGGAATCGCGATCTCGTCCTTCCCTGTGACGCGGAAGATGACGAGCCGCTCCGCGTACATATCGACGCTGAAGAGAAACAACTTGCCGCCGATCCGCCGCGCGAAGATGCTGAAGCAATCGACGTGCAGCCGCGGGTCGTTGGGATAGGCGAAGCGGTCGAGCGTGTGGCCCTTGTAGGACCACTCCTGCCCCGGCAGCCGGCCGTAGTCCATCACGAAGTGCTGCGCCTTCGTGTAGACGTTCGCATCGTCGGCGGGGTCGACGTCCGCCATGTCCACGAACTCCAGGCCGAGCAACTGCCAGTTTCGCGGGCCGCCCGGTTTGTACGATTCGAGCACCAGCCCGGTGCCGTTGCCGTAGCGATTGACGCGCCCCCTGCACGCCACGTAGATATTCCCGGCGGCATCGACTCCCACGCCGGCCGGCCCGTTGAACCTCTGCGGTCCGACTTGCCCCTTCATGCCGGAGAGAATGCCGCCCTTGGCGCCGAACGTGCCGACCTGCCGGCACGTCGCCGTATCGAATATCTTGAGCTGCTGGTCCGGGCCGTTGTCCGCGACGAGCAGTTGCCCCTTGGCGTCGCACGCCAGGGCGGCCGGCACGGCGACCCCCGAGACGGCCCCGGGGAGGGCTTCGCCCGCTGCCGAATAGTGCAGGATCTTCGCCGGCGCCGTGCCCTCGGCGCCTTGGATGATCCACAGGCTGCCGTCAGGCGCCAGTGCGATCTGCCGGGCGCGCGGAACGTCGAACCCTCCCGTCTTGGCCATCGTGTTCGGGTCGAAGGTCCTGATCTTGCCTGCCGCATCGGCGACGCAGAGTCGCTCGTCCGTCGCCGCCAGTCCCGTGATCGCCACGGCGGCCTTCTCGTCGAACTCGTTGACCATAAGGAAGCAGCCCTTCAGCGTATCGCCGTCGCCGACTTTGCCGGCGGCGAAGGGCGCGGGTTTGCCGTCGCGAAGGCGCCGCGACACGCCCGTCCAGCCTTTGCTTTTCGGCGGCCAGGTCTTTGGCGACTTGAGCCCGCCGCCTTCGTTGTTCACGTGCTGGGCGATGAACAGGTACTTGGCGTTGGCCGTGACGGCCTCGCCGCCTTCGTAGCCCCAGCCGTGCGTGTGGCCCGCGTTGCCGGTGCACTGGCCGTCCTTGTAGATGCCGACGTTCCTGCCGCCTTCTTCCCAAAAGACGTTGAGGTAGACCGTGCCGTCGTTTGCGACGAACATCGCTGCCGCGTCCATCTGGACCCATTTGTCCGGTTCGGCGAAGGTATTTCCCAGCCACGAGACCGTGTACCTGAGCGCCGGCTCCACGGCGGCCGGCCCGGGGGTCTCTCCGGCGCCCGGGGCAAGCAGGTCAGCGAGGAGCGGTTGCATCGTTAATGACGCTCCGCCTGTAGAGAGAGTCAGGCCGGCAACAATGACAGCGAGAACCAGGCGGAAACGGAGCATGAGTGTACTCCCATGGAGGTGTTTTGCCGGCCATGGCAATCTGCAATATGCCGGCCAGGAGCAGAAGTGTCGTCGTAACCGGAGGGCACGTTCGAGTTGTCATGTCGGATCCTTTTTTGGTCTTTAGCACGGCCGAGGGGGACAGTCCTATTCTCGCGGCGAAACAGGCCATTTCTGCGATTGGGCTTTCTTCGCCGAGAAGAGTGGGACAGTCCCCCGGTGAACGGTTGCTGGATGCTATGTCGGGGGGTTGCTCCCCATCGACCTGGCTGGAGATCATCGTCGAATCTTCTCGAGGGCTGCCTTGGCCGCCGCGGCAACGCCGGGGTTCTTGTCCGTGGCCGCTCCTTCCAATAGATCTACCGCTGCGGCGGCCTTTGCACCCAGATTGCCGATGACCTGGATCGCGGCGATTCGCTCCCCGGCCCCCACTTTCGGATCGGCCCGCGCGGTCAGGATTGCGAAGCAATCCGTGCTCAGCAGCGTGTCCGGATCGACCGCCAGCAACGTGTTGGCGGCGCCGAGCGGGCTGCGTTCCTTCATGCAGCGTGCCAACGCGGGGGCAGCCTCGCGCGCCGCGGGGCCAAGCGCGCGGATCAGACCCAGCGCCTCACCTCGGCCGAAGCGGTCCCAGCCCCAGTATCCGCCCCAGGCCTCGGCATCCTTGGAAACGATATCGGCCAGATCGGGAAGGGCCGCCATGCCCGCCGCACGCAGGGCGTCCACGGCCAGGAGGCGTATGTTGAGATCCATCAAGGAACGTTGCGCCGCTGCAATCGGGTCCATGCCCAGCAGCCTGATCGCCGGGCGCCATGCGCCCTTGCCGTGCGGTCCCAGCGCCCGCAGCGTGTGCAGGGCCAGCCGCTTCTTTTCTCGATCGGCGCCCTCGATGCGTCGGACAACTTCCGGAATCAGGGAGGTCGCATCGGTGGCCATGGCATGGATCGCTCGCACCGCCGCCAGCGCCACGGAGTCGTCCGGATCGTCCAGCAATTCGCCCAACAGGGGCACGGCGCTTTTCGCTTCGGGACCGAGCCGGCACAAGGCGTCGATCGCCTGGCGGCGCGCGGCAACCTCGCCGGACCTGGCCGCCTCCATCAGTTTGGGAACGTCGGCCGCCTTCGCATCGGCGAACATCGCCGGCCGCCAGCCGCTCGAACGCAGCGGGAAGGTCAGCGGATCGCCCGAACAGCAGAGCCATCCCCGACCGCGAGGATCGTCGTTGGTATGCTGCGCCGTCTGCGCGTAGAGCCGATTGCCTTCAAACACGAACATGCTGCCGCCGCGCCCCCAGAAGCAGTCCTTGTGCAGGATGCGGAAATCCTTGCCCACCGCCGGTGTCGCGACCAGGTAGAACCCCGAGCAGTTCGGGCTGTAGAGGTGGTTGCCCGCAAGGGTCAGGCCGGAGTACTTCTCCGCCTTCGCGCCGCTGAACTCCCCGAGGATGGCGTGCGAGAGCACCTCGCCGGTGAAGGCATCCAGCATCAAATACAGGGGCCTTTCGGATTCGTAGTAGATCACGCCCTTATGGAACAAGGGGCTGGCATATCCGTGCTGGCCCGTCATCTCCCCGCCGAGGTCGCCGACCGTGGGATCCGTGTCCCAGAGGAACTTCGGCTTGGCCTCCGGATCCTCGAAGACCTTCACCGCATGACTCCCCCAGAAGAAGATGCCCTCGTAGAAGATAGGCGACGGGATGGAGGCCGTCCAGTTCTTCCGGTACACCTCCTTGCCGTCCGACAGGCGGAGGATGCTCGAGTTTCCCAGGGCGATATAGGTCGTCGAACCGACCTTCCCGGAAATCGGCGAAGGGTAGACAACTCCCGGGGGCCGCGCCTCCCAGAGCAAATCGCCCGTTGCGGGGTCCATGCAGAACGTCTTGCCGTAGCACACGATCAACCTCCCATCGACCAGCAACGGCGACGGGAGGTAATGCCCGGCAATCACGCGTGATTCCAGGAAACGATACCACTTGCGGTTCCCCTTCAGGTCGTAGCACGCGACCGCGCCCATCGGCAGCAAGAGACACACGTTCTGACCATCGCAGCACGGGGTCGCCAGCGCATAGGTGTAGGATTCCGGGAATTCCTTGCCGAACCCGAGAGCCCCCAAGTCGATGGCGGCCCTAGCTTTGGTCGCCTCGGCGGCGATCTTTTCCGCTTCGGCCTTCTTGGCGCGGAGGCCCGCCAGTTTGGCCGAATCGGGCTCCGCTTTGCGGTTCTTCGCGTCCTCTTCCAGGGCCGCGATAGCTTTCTGCTGGGCCGTGGCGTCGGCAGTCGCCCGGCGCGCCCGGTGGAACCAGATGATATACTCCTCGATGTTCCATGCCTTCTTTTCGGCCGGATCATCGGCCTTGGCATGGTGCTCGTGCTGCCAGAGGAGGGTCCCGTCGTCCTTGTTCACGCAGGACAGGCGCACGCCGTCGCCGAAGGCGAAGACCCGATCGCCCACGACGATCGGCGAAGCCTCGCCGGTCCCGACGTAGGTCTTCCAGAGGATGTACCGGTCCGCGATGAAGTCTGACGGCGTCGCCCCCGGATACCGGCCCGTCCAGTCGCCGCGGTATCCCACCGGATGTTGCGGCGAGGGATAAAAATCCGGATGTCCCAATTGCGGCGCGTCGGCGGCAACCGCCACTTGCCCGCCCAGCACAACCAAGATGAACGCAACAACCGATCTCATGATGTTTGTCCTGCCTTTTCTCTATGGCTGTTCATCACTTGTCGCTGCACGCGCGCTAGCACCGCCTGGATTTCGGCGGCAAGCCGACGCCCATGGCAATCTGTAATATGCCTGCCAGGAACAGAAGTGCCGCCGTGACCGGAAGGGGTGTTCGAGTGCTCATGTCTGTTAGATCCTTTCCTTGTCGCCATCTTCAGGGTGTGGTTCCCAGCACTGTCTGCATCTCGGCGGCCAGTTGGTACAGGTTGTCGATTTCCGCTTCCCAATTCGCGGAACCGCGACTGCACAAGATCTGGATGAGTTTCACCAACTGCGGGTATGACGCCTTGGCGCGGGCGGCCAAAGGCGCCGGCAGATTCGGATTCGCGGCGTTGTCCTCCACGTAAATCGCCGCCTCTGCCTCGCAGATTCCGGCGCGCATCATCTCATACCGAACCGTGGGAATCGCTCCGTTCGGACCCGGGGCCGTCACACTGCTGGGGTTGCCGCGCAAGATCTGGCCCCACCACAGGATGTAGCATCCGGTCGCTTTGTCTTCCCAGCGATCGATTCCGTTGGCGCCGGTACCACTGCAACGTGCGGTTAGAGCGCCCAGAGGTGCCATCCTAAACATGTTGAGCGATGCGGATGTGTCTAGTCCGGCGCGTTGCATACTGAACGCATAGAAATCCTTCAGCCACGTCCCCCTCCAACCTTTTCCGTTTGCGTCCCCCCCACAGAACCCGCACGGCCCGATATTGCCCCATGCTTTCAACGGAGGGGCGGGCATGGTGCCATGGGTAGTAAGCAACCACTTGATCTCGGGAAAATGTTTGGCGAAAAAGGCCGTCGTTTCCTTCTTCGTGTTTGCATCTTCCGTCATTCCAAAGACCAGCGCGCTCTCCGGCCAGTTCAGATCCTTCATGATACGTTTGACGCCCGCAACCACGCTATGCCAGAGACCATCAATGGACGGATCCTCATAGGGTGGAAGTCGGCCTTTTTCGAACTTGTCTCCCACCCGAAAAGTCACGACCGCGGATCGATCTCCCTTGGGGTTCTGGTGATCCACCTGAAGATTCCACACGTGCAGGATCAACCCCGTCGGATCGCCCACATGCTTCTTGTAGAGTCTGAGATAGCGCTCCACCGCGGTGAAGTCGGGCGTCACTTTGTTCCCTTCGCGCTTGTAGAGCATCATGGTCTCGCAACCCAGGTTGGCTGCGCTGCCGTTCTCTGCTCCGACGGCCAGCACATGGACCAACTTCTCCCCCAACCTGCCTTGCAGGATCAGGGACTGCTCGATCAATGTGAAGTGCTCATCCGACCACAATGGCACCTTGTAATACTTCGCCAGGGTTTCGGGCGATTGGTAGAATGACGGCTTGGATTTCCACTTCTGGCGGTCCGGCAAGGTCCATCCATAGACGGTCAGTTCCACCGGGACTTTCGCTGTGGTCGCCCCGCTGAGAGAGAGTGTTCCGGTGTAGACGCCCGGTTTGGTGTTCGCAGGAACCGTTGCCGTCACCCATACGGGCTGCAACTTTGTATCCGCCATGGGTTTGTCGGCCAGAGCGTCAAACGGGTTGGTGCGCTGAACGTAGGCGCCGCCGCTGTGCGCATAGCGAACTTGTACGGCGCCGGCGGAAATCTTCGCCCCCTCAGGGCCGGTCAGGTCACTGAAGACCGCCGACAAACCGGACAGCGGGGAGTCAGAACTCACCACGATCTGCCCCGAACCTTCACCGCCAAGTGGCGCCTGCATCTTGACCGGTTTGAGTTCGACCAAAGGATCCGGCTTGCTCACTTCCGCGCCCACCATCGTCATCGGCGCCACGTTCCATACGTGAACGCCCTTGGCCTCGATGTTTGGAGCGACGCCATCCGGTCCGGACGCCGTCAGATGAATCTCCTGGATGCCGGAAGTCGGCCAGGGCCGACTCCAGTAACCGGCGTCCTTGTAACAGGCCGAGCGGTGATTCTCGATGGCCAGCACGTTGACCCCCTTGCGCAGTGCGGACGACGGAATCGCCACGGTGAAATTGCGCGTCCGCATCTTGTAACGGTCCATCAGATCGGCTGGGATATTGCTGCCGGGCTGTAGCTCCGGCATCATCTTGCCATCGGGCTTCAGGAGCGCTTCCTCGGGATAATCGTCGGCCAAGGATGCGGCAGCCATCTGCCCGGATGGCATATGACTGCGCCCGATTTCTTTGCCGTTGACATAGACAATCACGCCGCCGCGATACGCGAGCGTCAGCGACAACGCTGAAACCCTGGCCGGATCGCTGACGGCAAAACGTCCCCGCGAGCAGACCAGCGGCATACCACCGAATCCAGGGCCACCACCTTCGATGCCATGATAAGCCCAGGTCTGGTCATCAAACTCGGCAGCGGCCCAGTCGGCCCTCGGATCGGCGTTCCTCGTGCCCTCGAACGAGTCGTGGGGCACTCGGTACTTGCCGTCGGCTCCAGCAACCCGCGGTCCATTGCGCCAATAGACCCGCCAGGGACTCTGCATGTTGAGGATTTCCCTTTCGGCGGCGGTGACAGTCTGCAATACGCCGGCCAGGAACAGTAGCGTCATCGCGATCGGAATGTGCGTTCTCGTCTTCATGTCATACCCTTTCTTTGTTGTTGAATCTGGGTTCATTACCACGAGTCCGTACGGAAAGGAATGGCCGGCAACCCATCCTTGTTGAAGAAATCGGCCCAGGTCCGGTGGTCGGACCACCCATAACGAATGGCGACCGGCCTCGGCACTTTCGCACACGATAGAACCACGGTGTCACCGTCGATCACAGCATCGGCCCACTGGAAGTTCCGATCCTCACCAGCGATGGCAAGACCTTGGAGTTTGTCGGCATGCCGAAAGGCTAGACCTTGTCCAACACGGGTGAACTTGATACGAACTTTGTCGCCTTCAATGGTATGCGAGGCATAGACCGGACCGTAGTATTCGACATGACGTTCTATCTCCCTTAGTTATGGATTCACACTCACGGTCATTGCACCACGGTGAACGCCGGACGGCTCGCAGTGCGTTTGCCGTCGGCCGTCACGCCCACGGCGAACAGGGCGTGCAGGCCGTGCGGGAGCTTGACGCCTTCGACCTCCCAGGGGGCCGCCGCGGCCGTGCCCACGATCTTGTCGCCGTCGTGGAATTCGATCTTCGCATAGCTGCCGGTCGTCTCGGCCGCGAACTTCAAGGGCGCGTCGGCGGCCAGCTCGTTGCCATAGCCCAGACCATATCCCTTGCCCCCGCCCCTGCGATACTCCATCTGCGGTGCGGTGATCCGCAGATCGGGCTGGGCGGAGTGGTACGAGCGGTACATCCACGCCGCATAGGCGTCGGGCAGCCAGGTCGGCGAGACCATGCCTTTGGCCTCGGCATAGGGGGCGATCGCCACCCACTGGCCGATCTCGTTGAAGTCGGCCACCCAGCCCTGCTCGCGCACGACGGGCCGCAGTTTCGTCGGTTGGCCGGCAGGCGGCGTCTCGGCCGGCAGGCGGGCCGCAATGCACCGGTCCAGGAACCCCATGAAGAAGTTCCATTTCGAGTAGATGCCGTGCCCGAAACCATACGTGGTGGCCCAGCAGTGGAGGTCGGGGACCGGCGTGAACTTGTCTGCCAATGCCGGCAGCGCCTTTTCCCGCTCCTCGCGGCGCTGCCGCTCGTTGCTGAACTCCCAGGCCGAGGCCGCCGGCACGTGCGCGATCAGGTCGGGGTGCTTGAGCCATTCGCCGTACCAGGCGTCGGCCCATGCCAGCACACGGTCGGGGGCGCGCTGGTACAGATCGTTGCACATCACCGCACCGTTCTGGCCGAGCCAGCCGACGATCGGGGCGACGGCCAGTTCGGGGCGGCCCGTCTCTTTCGCCGCCCCGTCGAGGTAGCGCAGCAGGACCGACATGTCGCCCTTCGGCAGGCCCGTCTTCTTGGGACGCCCGTTGCGCCGGTCGTGGAAGCCCAGGTCGTACTCGAAGGGGGCGGGGACCGCGACCAGCGCGAAACGCCACAGCCGCACGACTTCCCGCGGATCGCCGCTATGGAAGACGTAGCAGACGAAGATGCCGCGGACGGGCTTGTCCCCTTCCGGCAAGTAAAGGTGGATGCGGTCGCCGAGCTTCCCGACGTCTCTCCACGGCGTGGCTGCATCGAGATGGGCAACCGGCAGCCAGCCGGGCGGGAGTTTCGACTCCGTCTCAGCCGCCCGGACGGCGGAAACAGCGCCCAGGGCAACCAGCAGGACGGTCCAAATGATTCTTTGCCTCATGGTCGGCAGGTCTCCTTTTCGTGGTTCAAGAACCGAATGTTTGTAAAATGCCGCGTTGGGCCGGTACTACTTGATCGCTGGCCCGAGCTCCTCGATCTTGAAGTCATCAAACCAGGCCGTGCCGCCGCCGGCGCAGCAGAAACCGAGGATGATCGCCAGGCCGTCGGGCGGCATCGTCACCCCGTACGACACCTTCTTCCAGTCGCCCGCCGTGACCGATTCGGTGCGCCAGCGGTTGATGGCCTGCGGGTCGCGCGTCTGGCCGATCATGTGGAGCGACACGAACGCCTCGGTGTCGGCGCCTTCGACCTTGATCCAGCACTCCACCCGGTAGCGCGCCTTGGGCTGGAAACGGGCCGGCGGCTTCTCCTTGGTCGTGAAGGAGGTCATGACCTTCTCCCAGAGAACGCCCTTGACCTGGAGCGACTTCTTGCCCGAGTGGGCGACCTTGTCGGTCAGTTTCGCCGGCATGCCCGAATTGTCATACACGATCCCGTTGGCCGGGGTGTTCCAAGAGAGCGGCTGGTCCTCGAAGTCTTCACCGGTCAGGCGAATCTGGAGGGTCCTCGCCTCGTCGCGAAAGCGATTCTTGCCGTTCTTGAGGATGTAGTCGCAGATTTCCGGCGGCAGACCGGAAGAGCGGCGCGTGATGCGGGTGCGGTAGAAGCCGTCCTCGTCGGGTTCCTTCGGCAGCGGACCGTGGGTGTAGAACTCGCCGTAGGCCGGGCAAACGCTCACTTTGTGGTCCTGCGGATTCTCGGTCTTGGTCAGCGCCAGCCCCCAGCCGGCCGGATTCTTGATGAACCCCACCAGGCCGTCGCCCTTGACAAAGCAGTGGCTTGTGTGGCGGACCATGTCTACACTGACGCCGTTGGCCCGCCAGACGCCGAAAGGATGCCCGCTGCACTTGTCCTTCTCCGGCGCCGGCGTATAGAACTGCCAGGCATAGGAACTCTTGTTCTGATACTTCGGCAAGGGGATGGTGTTGCCAAACGGAAAGAACGATCCGTATTCTACTTCAATCGCGGGGTCTATCGGGCGACGGAAGTTGGTCTCGTACTTCACGTCGTCCGCGACGACGTACCCCAGCACGGGATCGACGCGGATCGTGACCTGGTGTTCCGCCTTGGCCGCGAACTTGCCGACCTTGTGGACGTCCTTTTGCGGCTGGGAGAAGCCCTCCGTGGGATCGTCGTCCGGGAAGTGATCGGTCCAGGCAAAGCTCACCACGCCGTTTTCGATCTTCGGCTCGAACGAAGGTCCGTCGGGGTAGGATACCTTGTCGCCGTCAATGATCGCCTTCTTGGCATCGTCACTGAATCCCTTGAACGGGTTCTTTACCATTGGGCCAAGCGGCAGGCTCACGCCAAACGGCGGCTCCGACTTCCAGTTGTCGAATTCGAGGAGATCGTTGATATTCTGCGACGGGCTGCTGATGAACCAATAGAAGCCGCCGCGGCCTACTTGGCCGACATAGCGGTCCCCGTCCATCAGAAGGTGGGCCTTGCTGATTTCCGTGACCACGACGGGCATGTCGGGGTGGAGTTTGCGCAACTGGCCGCCGCACATCCGTTTGCTCTGCACCCCTGCGCGCAATTCGACCGTCTTGATCGAGAACTTCGGCTGGTAGTCCTTGAACCGGGCCGACGGCTTGACCTCACCGACGAGCTTGTCGATTTCATCGGCGCAGGCCGCCGGCAGCAGGAGCGGCAGGGCCGCCGCCACCACCGCCGCCACTTTCAGCTTCGCCCAGAACTGCATTCTCTCCATCGGGTTCTCCTTTGCACCTGTCATAATCCAAAGTCCGTCATTTATGGCGACCCTGGTCGTGCCATGGAATGTCGTAGAATACGCCGATCCAGCCGATTTCCTTTCCCATGCTGCTCCAGTCCACGTCCACCATGTTCACCGTGCGGATACGGCCGCCCAGGTTTCGGTAGAACACGCCCGCCGTGGAATCGATTCGCTTCGCCTTGGGAAGCGTCAGGCCGCAGCGATCGGTCAGGAACCAGGAGACGGCCTCTTCATTCAACGGCTTCTCGGGTAGGAAGAACACCGCCGCCAGTCTGCCGGCCGGGTTGAAGCGGAGGATGGTTTCCTTCCAGCCGTTCCAGTCTTTGAGCGTGTCGTCCTTGCCGGGAAAGACATCCGTCAACTCCGACCGGACTTTGCCGGCCAAGGACGGCAGGTTGCAGGCCCGCAGATGTGCCTGCTTCACCGTCTCGATGTCAACCGCCGGTGTGAACACCAACTTCGGCAACGAGGGCAGGTCGGACGTCCGTTGATCCGCCAGTCTGATCTTGTCAAGATTCACCGCGGTGTCGCCGCGCTCGGTCGCATGCTCCAGCAGCCACTCGACCAGGCGCCGCACGGCGCATTGGTTGTTCTCCCACCCGTAGAGAGGATTCAGGCGGCTAACCCATACGCCGCTCGGCGCGCGGTCTTCGGAGAACAGGGGTTCGCCGACTGCAAGAACCATGCCTTTGCCGACCTGCGCCTTGGCCATGACAATCGCGTTGGGATCTCTCTTGCTGCCGGTGAGGAACGCCTCGGCCGGCTCCTGCACCGTAAAGGTGAGCACTCGTGAAGCGTCTACCGAGGCGCCGCGGAGCACGGGGTGCCGTCCCAGATTCGTCCTGATTGTATCCGATGAGATCTCGATCCGTCCTTTGCCATAGTACCCGTCATGATTGAAAGTGATTCCGAACCGGCGGGACAGTCGATTCAGGCTGTCGAACTCGGGCTGGCGGCGCGTCTTGGACAGCAGGACCAGCACGCCCCCCTTATTCACCCACGTCTCGATGCGGTCGATCGCGGCCTCGTCGAACACCTGATACGGACGGTCCTTCCGCCAAGACGCCATTTCTTCGGCATGGACGTTCCAAGTGGGCAGTGAAACCACATACATGGACATTCGGTCCAACTGGTCCCGCGTTGCCGGCCATTGCAAGCGCACGGTGCTGCCGCCCGTGCTCTCGATGAATCCGCGCACATAGCCAAAATCGCGCTGGGTGATGGCGTCGGGCATTTCCACGAGCGGGTGCAGATCGGTGGCATGGCCGCTCCCCTCCTCCGGCCACTCATAACTATAGTAGGCATCAAAGCCGACAATCTTGCCTTTCCCAACCTGTCGCTCGGGTGGAAGGGGCCGTGAACAGGGCGAGCTGGCGGCCCAACCGGTTGGTGTGAACGCGATGGAATGGAGAAACGCCCTCGCTTGTCGCGAGCGTAGTCCCACAATTCGCATCTGGCGCGCCGCGGCAAGCCCAGGCGCCGCAATCTCGCGTCCGTTCAGGCTCAGCGTCGCACCCCCAGGCTTGACTTGCAGCGAGACATCGGTCTCGCCGTTGACAGAGAGACGCACCGTATGGAACCAATGGGGGCCCCGTGCGCCGGCCGGGCCTGCGAAATCGGCCAACGCCACGTCCACGTCGTCCGTCCCCGATAGCTTCAGTTGCAGCGTGCCATGCACGGAGTCCGGCAACTCGCGGACGATGAAGACCGTCGGCAGCACCAGTCGCCCGTCGTTGATCCGCGAGCCCGCGTAATAGAGGAAGGCGGGTTCCCAACGGGGATCGATCGTCCACTCCGCGTCGGTCATCGTTGAGAAAGTCTGTGCGAACCCCCCGCGCGAATCGATGTCGGCTCCCGGTTCGCCCCTGGCTCCCTCTCCGCGACGGTGCTCCTCGGCCAAAGCCTTCATGATCGCCGCGATGCGGCCCTTCTTCTCCTTGTCCGTTGCCGTTATGCCCATGAGCCGTGAACGGATTCGCCCTTCAGCATCCATCACGAGGCATTCGCACCATGAGAGGTGCGGGAAGTGCGAGTCCATTGTGTCCACGACCAGGGGCGGGAGATCGAAATCCCGCCACATGTCCTCTTTGAACATCTTCGCCAGATGAGCCAGGTCGGAATCGTCGCGGTAAACGAAGTCGAACGTGGACGACATCGGTATGCGCGCCAAGACCATATCCAGAGCCGGATCCGGCCGGATCGTTTCCTTCCACAGCGTCTCGACCTCTTTGACAATCGCCGCCGGGCGGTCGTCTCCCTGCCCTTCGCGATACAGGCGAGGTCTCTTGTCGTAGTAACGGTGAGGAACGACCTCATCCCACCAGATTGGATTCAGGAAGCGCTCTTCGTCCTCGAGATCGCACGAGTGGACCAGCAGGACCTTGCCGCGGTAGTCCGAGAGTCGAAAGGTCTTGCCGTCGGTCCGCGGAAGCACGACTTCAGGCAAGACGACGCCCTTGACCTTCTCCGGAAGCGTGGCCTGGTAGACGTTGACGGAAACGGCGGGCAAGGCCGCGGGCGCTGCCTTCTCTTCCGCACCCTGAACCACGCAAGCGAGGCAGGCACTCGCCGCCAATAGAACGGCAACCGTACCGACGGGTTTCTTCGCGAAGGATTCCGGTCGCGCGCGCGTCGGGCACGGGCTGGCCGCTCCCCTGATACCGGCCGGCGATACCGACAGAAGGCGAGGCGACAACGCCATTTCGGGTCCTTTTCTGTTCAGCTTCATGTTAACGGTACTGTCGCCACCCGGCCGCAGGTTTCCTCCGATTCGGAACGAGGTAGACGCCGCCGGCGGCCGCCTGGAACTCCGCCAGCCTGCGGCCGGCGCCTTCTTCTTCCAGCAGGGACTCCAGCGCACGGTGCGCGGCGGCGGCGGCATCCAACTCCCCCGCACCGAGTGCGGCATGCCAGAGCACGTATTGCGCGCGTGGATCGGCCGGGTCTTCGCTGACCAGGTCCCGCGCCGCGGCAAGCCGCTCTTTGGACTTCGGCGCCAGGACGGCCGCGCGCAGGAGTCGTGCCTCCCAATGGCGCGGGCGCTGGCGGATCAGGGCATCGAGTTGATTCAACGCCTCGCTGCCGTTGCCCGCGAGCAGGGCATGGAGCGCAAGGTAGTAGCGGGCGGGCGGATAGGGCGGCTCAGCCGCAAGGGCCTTCCGGAGCGCATCCTGGGCCGCGGCGGGTTGGCCCAGTTCGGTCAAAGCCGCGCCGAGCAGATGCCATGCCTCCGCGTCATTGGCGTCCTTCCGGGTCGCCTCTTGCAAGGTCGCGACGGCGGCGCCGAGTTGGCCGGCGTCGAGCTGGTCCGCGGCAACGGCAGCGGGGGTTGCAGGGAACAATCGGCCGGCCAGCGCCTTGCGAATGACGGCGTACTGCTTCTCATTTGGCGAGTATGCGAGGGGAAACGACCGGGCGAGGATCTCCTTTCCGTCGGCGTTGACACTAAGCGCGGTACGCTCCATTCTTCGGGGGATCGACACGCGGACCGGCTGTTCGGGCCCGCAAGGCCCGCCGTCGCCAGCCGGTTGGCCGTCGAGCCGGACCACGAGCCGTGCGACCGGCGCGTAGGTCACAACCTCGACTTGTGTCGCCGGCCCGCCCAGTCGAACGCTGACGGCGGCATCCTCGTTGGCGAAGTCCACCTTGCCGATGCCGGTGACCGTGACATAGTGCGCGGTGAACTCCCAACTTTCGCCGGGCTCGATGAGGTTCTCGACCTCCTCGAACACGGAGTCGGTTCCACCCCACAGCTCCACGTAGTACGGGCCCGGCCTGCCGCCCGCGTCATACTGCTTGGCGCCGGGCGCGACGAGAGGATCCACCAGGCGAAGGCGGTTGACGCCGGCGTCGGGATACCAGAGTCCCGCGAAGCCGTACTCGTTGGCCCAGGCGAAAACGCTCGCGCCCTGTTTCGCCCGCGCGGAAAGGGGCATTTCGTCCGGAGCGTAGGCGCGGAAGTCGCGGCCCGAATGACCGCTGACATGAGCTGCCGGAAAAATCCACTCCGCGGTCGCTTCCGCGGGAAGCGGTTGCCCATTGTGGACGACGCCGTCCTTCGTGTGATGGCGCGGCCAGCACGCCGTGTTCCACAACTGGCGGCGCTGTTTGTAGGGGGCGGGATTCACCATGCGGTAGGTTACCGAAAAGAGCGACCGGTTCGGCCGCAAGGTCACGTGCTGGCTCAGGAGTTTGTTCGTGTAGCGACCGTACATGCGGGCGTTCCAGGGCGCGTCGTACCGGCTGAACTCCATCCACATCGCCACGGTCGCGCCGCCGTCCGCATGGTGGACGACCGTGCGGCCTGCCGGCTGGTTCGCCCAGATTCCCAGCTCGCGGTAGGGGAAGCTGGCCTTCAGACCCGTCAGCCAGCCCATGTGGCCGGCGTCGGCCCGGTCGCTCACGACGAACATGTCGGCGCCGGTCGGTTTGTAGATCGCGCGGCCCACGAATCCGCCGGCTTCGGGGACCACGCACACGCGAAGGTAGCGGTTCTCCAGCTCGACCGTGTCGAACTTCCTCGGACCTACCTCCTTGAGATCGGAAAGGTAGTTGGCATTGTTCCTGCCCGGCTCCGTGCGGTAGACGGGCGTGCCGTCGTACCACCGAAACGTCATGGCGCCGGGATGGACGTCAACGCCGTCCGCCTTTGCGGCCGGCTGCCGGCTCACAGCCGGCCCGGGCCGCGCCGGCGCATCCGGGGCCGCGGAAGCAGATCCGGCCGAAGCGGCGACGTAGACCAGGAGCAAGAACGCCGCTCTAAGAACGTGAAGCATGCGTTGCTCCTATCAGCGAAGAAGTGGTTGTGCTCACGGCTGCTTCTCCTCGGCGACTTTCGCGATCCGGAAGTCATCGAAGTACGCCTTGCCGGGCCCCAGCGCGACGAAGTTCAGCGCCAGGATGCCGCCCCACGGCTCGGCCGTGAACTCCAGCGTCACCTTCTGCCACTCGCCCGGCTTCTTCACCGAGGGCGTGCGGGTCTTCCCGACCGTTTCCTCGTCGGCAAAGGTGCGGGGGTCCTTGATCAACAACTCGTTGGCGGCGATGACGAAGGCCTCAGTCTTCTCGCCTTCCACGCAGACCCAGCACTCCAGGCGGTATTTGTGGTTGGGATCGAAACAGACCGCCGGGTGCTCGCAGTGCAGGTTCACATTCTTCAGGTCTTCTCGCTGGATCCCCTGGACGACGATGGACTGCTTGCCGGAATGGGCCCGCTCCCGGGTCAGCTTGGGGCCGCGGTTACTGAAACTCATCGTGCGGAATGGCGTCGTGAACGGCAGCGGCTGGTCCTCGAAGTTCTCACCGTCGAGCCGGATCGCCAGGCACTTGTTGTCCTCGAAGAGCACCTTGGCATGGGCGCGGATGTAGTCCTGGATTTCCGGGGGCAGGCCCGTCATGCGGTGCGAAAAGGTTGAGCAATGGTAGCCTTCCGCGTCGGGGCGGGGCGGCAAATCGGGACCGCCCGCGTGGAATTCGCTCCAGGCGGGGCAAACGGCGGCGCCGATGTCGTGCGACCCGACGACGACCATGGCCACGCCCCAATCCTCCCGTCCGCCCAGGTAGCCCACCAGTCCGTTGGGGCGGACCCGCGGATGGTGGCCGTGACGGATCGCCTCCACGCTGGGCCCATTCTCCCAGAACAGGGTGTACTGCTTGTCGGGCGCCCAGGCGGTTCCGTCCTTGCCTTGACGGTAGGACGAGCCGTGGCTGAAGAAGCCCTGCGTGTAGGTTCCCTCGCCGGGCCAGGGGTTGACCACGCCCCAGCCCCAAAGGTCGCCGACGCCGGTGCTGGTGATGGGCTTATGGTCCCCGTGCGGTTCCAAGGGCAGCGGTTTGATCCGCCACTGCCTGGTGCGCGTCAAGGAGTAGCCGAGTTGGGGGTGTACGCTGAGCGTGACCGTGTTGACCTCGCGGCTGTCGCACTTGTGCTTTCCGTCCAGCCTGCAAATATCGGTGCGGACAAAGGTGATGTTCTTCCCGCCACCCTGAATCTCGGTCTTCGTTTCGTCATGGATCCCGCCAAAGCTGATACTTTCGCCGTAGTCCCTCGCATAGTTGCGGAAGTCCCCGGCATGAGCCCAGTCTTCGGGGTTGATTCCGGCTACATGCTGCGGATGCATCGAAAATAGCCGGATGTCCCCGCCAAAAGGTTCATGGTCGTAGATGTAGCCGATCATGCGCTGGCCGTCGAAGACGGCTTGTTGCTCGCAGGATCGCGGGTACATCCGTTTCTCGGCCTTCTTGAAGACGGTCCAGTTGAATCGCACCTTCCTCACGCTGAAGTCCGGCTTGTAGTCCGCGAAGCGCGCCGGCGGCTTCACGTCACGCAGCAGAACGTCCACTTCGTCTTCGGCGCGTGCGGCCTCGCCGAAACCGAGACATCCAATTGCCACAACCGCGCATAGAATACTTGATCTGTTCATGGTTGCCTCCTATTGCTTTCCGGATTCCGCCTTCGGGAGATCTGGTTTGGTGCCGGGCGCTGTTGCCGGTTCTTTCCACTCCACGATCATGAAATACCCGTCGTTCTTGCCCTGTTGCTTGTCGAACAGCGCGTTCTTGACGACGGCAACACCCGGGTTGGGTTCATCCGTCCTGCCATAGGTCTTGTCTTCCAACACCTTGCACTTGTTCAGCGTCCCCCTGGACGTGCCCACGAGAAGGAATCGCGTCTTGGAGAGCGGAACGATCGCGCAGGGCACGACCCCGCGAATGGCCGTGCTGAAGACCGTCTCGAAATTGGGGCCGTACACGCGGAGCCAGGCCTCGGGGTTCTCCGCGGGAACGTGCTGTTGCCAGGCGTCGGCCGTCGCCTGCGAGGTCGCGTTGCAGCGTCCGACGACCAGCAGGCGTTTCTGCGGCAGGGGGGTCATGCCAACCGCCCAGAAACAGGGAGCCGTCCTCGCCCCCCCGTTCCTCTCCTTCGTCTTCTCATCCATGCGGGTAATGCTGCCGCTGAAATGAATGACGCCGGCGAATCCGCCGTCGGAGTAGCTGTTATACACAAGGTCGCCCCCATCGAGGGCGACGGACCCGATCCCCCTGTCCGCCACGGCGCCGCCCATGCGGTTATCGCCGCCGCTCATGGGGTCTGTCTCCACGATCTTTTCGATGAGGCTGCCGTCCGACGGATTCATCTTCCAGATGTACGGCGACCACCAGGATTCACGGCTCGTGGCAGATGCGGACCAACCGTAAAGATAGACCTTTTCCTCCCTGCCCAACAACATTCCCAGCGTTCGCGGATTGCTGTAATACGGATGCGGCCAGCCATTCTTGATTCGTTTCGCCGTCTCCAGGTCCGTGGCCGGGGTGCAGATCGGCTTCCAATAGGCCCGCTGCGCCAGATCGGGCGACAACCGGCTCAAATGGTCGCAGACATTGTAGAACCCCAGACGTTTGAGCATCTCCGCGCGATACGCCGCCACCCGGGCGGCCGTGTCGGGCACAGGCTGATCGGGTTTCGCCGGCGCCGGATTGGGGTTTTCGGTCACCAGGCGCTCGGCGTTCTGGGCCGCAAATTGACGGTCTTCGTCCGTCAGCAAATGGAAATATCCGCCGTCGTGGCAAACGACGACGTCGCCGGAATGGAGCAACGCCAGGTGCGTCGGTTGCCAGGAGTATTCGGTCGGGACCATCATGGGCAGCTTTTTCCCTGTCCGCCCGATCTGCCGGTCTTTTGCCCAGACCTGCTGCCAACCTTCCAGGTACGTGCCGCACTCGATCTTGCCCAGGTCGGCCGACAACCGGAGCACGCAGGGCGCGCCGTACCGCCCCAACTGACCGCTCTTCTGCTCGGGAATGGGATCGGGCTTGGCCGCATCTTCGCCCACGGCCTCGATCCATTTCCCTTCTTCCAGCAACTTGACCTCTTTGCGCAGCGGATAGTCTCGCATGAGGCCGGGGACCGGCTTCAGCAGCGGTTCCAGGGCGTCCGTGGCATAGCCGGCAATGTAAACGCCCTGGGTGTTCGCCTGCACCGTCGTGAGCGACAGGATTCCCTTGCCGAACTCGGCGTAGGCCAGGACCTTGCTTCCGTCCGCGCTGAGATGCGCCACGAACCCATGACCGCAGCGGGACGTTGCCGAGTCGCCACCCAGCCGCGCCGGCTTCACGCCGCCGGGAAGGTCCGCCATGGAAACGCCGGTATTGCCGACGATGTAGAACGATCCATCCGGCGCGGGACATCCGCCCTGAATGTCGTCGTCCCCGGCCGTGCCGAAGAATGATGCCTGCACCAGTTCAAGTGGCGCGTCGGCACGTCCCTCGCCGGCAAGGCCAAAGTACCCGACGGCGACCACCACGCACAGAATTCTCAGTTGGTTCATTCTTGTTCCTCCTTTTTCGATTGGTTCACGGCTGTTCCTTCCTATCCTATTGTTTTTCGATCTCCGCGATTGCTTCCAACGATTTCGTCGACAGGGTCGAGTCCATCTCGGAGAATTGGCTTCTCTGGGCGTTGCGGCGAAGATCGGGCAGCGCGGGAGCGGCCGCCTTGCCCATGCGGCCAAGCGCCGCCGCCGCCCGGAAGTTCGCCGGCTGCCCGGCATAGTCCATGGTTCGCACCAACTCGGCAGTGGCGGCGGCGCCGAGCTTGACCAGTTCATCCACGGCGGCCCACCCTGCTTTCGCGTCCTTGGTCTTGAGGTCTGCGAGCAACCGATCGAGGTCCGCCGGTTTGGACGTTGCGATCGTACCATACAGTTTCGCCAACGCGGTCCGATGGGACGCGGCGCCGTCCTGCAACCGCGCCTTGATCGCCGCCGGACTGAAACCCGCGGGAATGCCGGCGATCCATGCCTGTATGCCGCGGACCGGCAATTCCGGCATCTGTTGGTCGCCGGGCCGAAGCGCCACGAGTTGCTGGGCATAGTGCGATCGCAGGAAATCCCGGGATTCGGCGGACAGACCTGTTTTCGCAATCGACTCCTCGACCGGCCGGTACAAATCGTCGTATGCATAGCACGCGCATTGAATCGCCTTCCGACAGACGCTCTCGTCCACCGCCTTGCCCTCCTTGTCCTTCTGCAATCGACCGGCGACGGTTTCCGCCAGACAGCGGACAACCTCGGCGCTGAGCCGGTTTCCCGTCTTCTTGGCGAGCCATTCCCGGAGAGTCGCGGCATACTCGGCGGCCGTGTCGCCCTGGAACGCGATATCCATCTTCTCGCCCAGCGGCCATAACTCCTCGAACAAACCCACGGGCCGGAAAAGGGTGTGCTCCTGGCCCGGCCGGATTCCATCCTTGTGATACCGGCACACCGCCAAGGCCATCTCCTTGTCGAAGTGCCAGAAGGCCCGCGTCTTGTCGCCTTTGTAATCGGCGTAAGCTGCCGGCTCGTGTTTGGGATACTTCACGTCGCGGTCGGTCAGCCACCCGTCCTCGGCCTTGATCTGGACGCACTTGGCGGGAGTTGAGCCATCCCGCTTCTCCTTGGGCAAACGGTACTGTGCGGCTTTCCGCAGGAACCATGCCGCCAACTCCATGTTCCAGGCAGTATGTCCCTTGGACGGAATCACTACCAGACACATGAGATTGTCGGGGTCGTCTTTCCGGCGTTCGAGCATGGTGTCGCCCATCAGGTACCACTGGGTCTCCAACCCGAGGTGCGGGCGGATGCCGCCATCCGGGCCGCACGACTCGAACTGGCCGTTCGCGGCCATGAACGGCACGCCGCTCAGCGTCTTGCGCTGGTCATTCATCGCGTGGTGCAGATTGCCTCCGGCGACGTGCAGAATGCCGAACACGCGGTCCGGCGCGCCGTAGCCCACGTTGCGCGCCCAGAGCACGCTCGCAGAGAGGCCGCCGGTGAACACGGCGGCGCCCCGGATCTCGGGATGTTTCGATGCCGCCGCCCACTGATCGAAGATCTTGTCCAACCGTTCCATCGTTTCCTTGCCCGACGTTGCAAAGGCCCCGGCCGTGAGCATGGTTCCCAGCCCCTCCTCCGCGGCCACCCGCCGGAACCGCGGATCGACGGCGAGTTGCCTGATCATGGGGTGCGCCACCACGACGCCGCGGACGCAGGAACAATCCTTCGGCAGCCAACAGTCGGCCTTCGCCGGTGGTCGCGGTTGACCGCGATTGTCCGGTTCCTGCGGCAACGAGAACGTGAAGTCCACGCCCTCCTGGGCATGGACGGCGGAACCCAGCGCCACCGTCTGTAGGAATACCGACACAATAACGCTAACGAAACGACATTTCTTCATCGCTAGGATGCTCCAGGGTAAATAGGTTCAGTTGCCTTGGCCTTTTCTTGCTTGTTCCGGGTTGCCGAGAATCCGGTCGATGCGCCCGCGCAGCTCGCGGTCGGTGGTTATCCGCAGAACCTTCTCCAACGCCTCGCGCGCGGCTTGGGGATGGGATTTCCATAGCCCCCGCGCCAACTCGACCACGGCCTTGATCGCCTCGCCGCGCAACTCCGGATCGGCGGTGGAAGAGAGGGCGGTTGCCAGGGCCTCGGGAGTGCGCACGGCAGCAAGGCGCGAGAGAACCAACCGCTTGTCGTCCGCTTGCCGCGCGAGCGTCATGGTCTGTTGCAACAGCAAAGTCCTCTCTTGCGGTGTCCGATCGTCGGCACGCGGAATCACCCGCGCCAGCGCCCGCACGGCCCAACTGCGATGCTGTGGCTTCGACCCGTCTTTGGCAATGGCGAACAGTTCCGTGGCCACGTCGGCGTCGGGCCAGTTGCACAGCGCCCGAATCGCCGCCTCGGCGACTTCCGCGTGCGCGTCGCTTCGGGCTGCGCGGACGACGCCCAGGGCGTCTCGCCCTCCGACGCGCCCCAAGACGGGCAAGAGGGCGCAGCGCTGGGGGACATCCGCGCCGACCAGTGCCGCCAACAGCGGATCGGCTTGACGTTGATGATCGGTAATCCTCCGGCAGGCCGCGCACATCGCCAACTCGGCCGACTCCCGCTCCTCGCCAGGCGTCGATTTAACGAGCAATGCGATCAGCGCGGGCACGGACTCTGTATCTGCCAAGACCTGCAAAGCCTTGAAGGCTTCGAGGCGAACCTCGGCGTCTTCGTCTTCCGCCCGTTGGAGTACGGCGGGCAGGGCATCGCGCGGGCGGCGTTCGGCCAGGCAGCGAATCAACGTCGCGCGGGTTCTCGGCTTTGCCGTTTTCAACTGGGCAAGAAGCGCGGCGTCGATCTGCGGCCGCCGCATGGCGACCAGACTCTCGAAGGCGGCCTCGCGCAAAGCATCACTGCCGCCCGTCGTGGCCAGTTCGGCAAGCCGCGGCACGTCACCGGCAGTTCCGATCCGCCCGAGCACGTGAATCGCGGCAACGCGAACAACCTCGTCGGGGCCGTTAAGCGATTCCAGCGCCGCAGTGCGGACGAGAGACCCGGGCGGGTCCACAGCAGCATACAGGCTTGGCAATGCGCCAGGCCATGCCAAGGCCAAGGCCGCCACAACCAACTTTGTGCCATGGTGCATAGGTGCTCCCTTTCTACTTGTTTTGGCCCTCATCGCGATCGGCCAGGGCCTCCAACAGAAACGCCTGCGCCGGCGCCGGCAGTTGCGGCATGACCGCCAGCAACTTTTTTGCAGTATCCTTGCCCGGCAAGTCCACCGTGAGCCGGGCGGCGGCGGCCTGTACTCGCACGTCGCCGCTCTTCATGGCTTCGACCAACAGCGGCAATGCTTCGTCCGCGCCCAACAGCACAAGACCGCGCACGGCGGCCATGCGGACATACGACGGTTTGGCCACAGCCAGCACATCTTTATAGATGGCATGGGCGGCGTCCTTTTGCCATTCGCCGCGCAGCAGGTCGGCTGCGAGCAGGCGGGCCTGGACGATCTCCAGCGCCAGTTTGGGCGATGCCGTGGTCTGCGCCGCGCGCAGGGCGTTGGCCGCGGCGTCCGTGCCGATGTGGCCCAACGCCATCGCAGCCGCGGCAGCCACGCCTTCGCCGGCGTCGCCGGTGAGCTTTGCCAAGACCTCGACCGCCGCTGTTTCCCGGCGGCCGCCCAACGCATTCACCAACGCTACGCGCCACTCCGGTCCTTCCGCCTGCTTCAAAGCGGCCAGCAACGCTTCGCAAGCCGCGGGCGAATGGTTGGTTGTCAGCGCCGCCAGCGCATATTGGCGAAGGACTTGGTCTTCCTGTTTCAACAGTCCGGCAAGCGGCGGGACCGACTCCTCGCCTCCCACCACGGTCAACTGGCGCAGCAGGAAGACGCGGTCATTCAGCCGGTCCTTCTTGTCGAAATAGGCAAGCATCGCCCGCAACAGCGGGCCGCGTTGCGCCTCGGCGCCGGGAGCGGCGGCACGCAGGATGATCGGCTCCAACGAAGCTGGTGCGGAAGCGATCAATGCTTCCAGTGCCTGGGCATAGGCCGATTCCCACTCCTTGTCGGTGCGTGGTGCGGCTGGGGCCGCGCCGGTCAACTCCCGGATCACTTGCTCGGCGACCGGGTTCTGGGCCTTTGCCGCTGCTTGCACGGGGAACCTCCTTCGATTCAAGACGTTTCAGTAGATCTTCCACGGTGCCCGCTTGGGCGTGTCCAACAGGCGATTGGCCTCTTCGTCGCCGGGGAACTCGCCGTTGACCGGATCGTACTTCAACGGCCGCTGCAGCCGGTCCGCGATGGCGATCAAGAGGCACAGCGAGCCGGAGCGATAGCCGACCTCCTCGTTGCTCTTCCGCGTGCGGATGCACTCCAGCCAATTGTCGAAGTGGTCCTTGGTGTCGGGATTTCTGCCCCAGCCGGCCCCGCTGGCCGGCCGGTAGAGGCGGACGTCGCCAGGCCCCAGGGGCGTGTCGTCGTACTTCTCCACGATCTTGGACCCGCCGAAAATGTGCTTGCAGCCATCGGTGCCGTGGACCAGGCAAAGCTGCGATTCGTTGGGCGTGCGGGGGCAGTGGATCGCCGTGCCGTCGGCATATTTGAGCACCAGCGGCATCTCGCCGACCGGCGGGAGGATCTCCACGGGGCCTTCCGCATCCTTGTCCAAGACCCATTGCGCCATGTCGAGCACGTGCGAGCCCCAGTTGCCGATCGCGCGCAGGCCGAAGTCGCGCCACTGCTGCCAGCCGCGGATTTCGCGCCCGGGATACGGCCGCCACGGCGCCGGCCCCAGCCACATGTCCCAATCGAAGGTCTCGCGGTCGGGCAGCGGGGCCTTCTGGCTGTAGTCAGGGAAATCGGGGTCGGGTCCCGGTCCCACCGAGACCACGGCGTGGGTAGGCTTGCCGATCCGGCCGCTACGGACCAATTCCCAGGAGTCGCGCAGGCGCTGCTCGTTGGTGCTCCGGCGCTGGGTGCCGTGCTGGAAGACCCGCCCGTAGCGGCGGACCGCCTCGACCATCGCCTGCCCTTCCTTGATCGAAAGCGCGAAAGGTTTCTCGGCGAAGATGTCTTTGCCGGCCTTGGCGGCCATGACGCACATGATGGGGCGCCAGTGCTCGGGCGCGGAGATGACGACGGCGTCGATGTCGTCGCGCGCCAGCACGTCGCGGAAGTCGATGTAGGTCCGGCACGCCCGGTACGTTCCGCCGGCTTTGCGCGAGGCGAGCGCTTCTTCAATGGCGGCCCTGATCTTTTCCCGTATCGCCAGTCGCACGTCGCACACCGCCAACGGTGCCACGCCGTCCAGTCTGGACAATTCCTTGACCAACCATCCGCCCCGTCCGCCCGGGCCGATGAAGGCCACGCCGATCCGCTCGCTGGGCGGCAACTGGTCTACATTGCCCAGGGCAGACGAGGATATGAGGTAAGGGAAACCGACGGCCCCCGCCGCGGCTACCGCCGCGCCCTTGAGCATATCGCGGCGTTTCCATGATCTGCGGTTCAGCATGATTGGTCCTCCGATGGATGGGGTTACTTGCCGCGCGGCTTGGCCTCGGCCTTCAGGTCGCCGAGCACGAATTGCACGCCGGCCAGGAAGTGCTTGAGTACAGGCGGGTTCGTGAAGACTTCCACATGGTGGCCGAAAGCGCAGTAGAACGTCCGGCCCTTGCCGTAGTTCTTGATCCACGACAGGCCGTAGTCGTTGTCGGCGCGCGGTCCGGTGGTGATCCCCGACTTGGCCACGTCCACGCTCAACAGCACGCGGTTGACGTCGCGCCCGTAGGGATCCCATTTCTTCCCTGCCTTCGGGTTGTGCGGCCCGAACATGTAGATTTCCTCGCTGATCTCGAAATCCTTGCCGTCGAAGGCCGCATTGACCGGGTTGCCCGGGTCGTCGTTGGTCACGGCGACTTTTTCCCAGTTATGGCCGATGAGATTGCCTCCGATCATCTCGCACCATTCTTTCCAGTCCTCCCGAGCGTCGTGCGGCCAGCCGTCCGCGGCGCCGTGGTTGCCGGCGATGCCCTTGCCGCCCTTGACGAATTCGACGAGGTTCTTGCGCAGCCGCGCGGTCGCTTCGGCCTGCTGGTCCTTCGGCAGCGGGTTTGCCGACTGCTCGAACGCCTTGCCGACGAACTTCTGGCCGCTGGCATTGTTGAAGAAGATCGCGTCGAACTGCCCAATCGCGTCGGCCTCGAAGTTGGCCAGGTCGTCGCTGATCACGCACTCGAACGCGCCGGTCTTCCTGCCCATCGCCTCGAGCGCCGTCGCGAGCGCCGCGATGCCGGGGCCATGGCTGTACCCGTTGCAGTGGCTGTAGATCAGCAGTTTCCGCGGCTTGGCGGGTTTGGCCGCATCAAACGTCATGGCCTCGACGGCGGCGACTACCGCGGCATTGCGCTTGGGCTTCGGTTTCGGCGGCACGACGTCCGCCGCTGGCGACAATCCGGCCAATCCCATGGCTCCCGCGGACAGCGCGGCCGCGCCGCAGGCAATCGCGAATTGGCGACGCGTCGTCCTCGAACCTGCCCATCCCAGGCGTCCCGGACCGGCGGCGTGGTCCAGGCAACTCGCGTCTTTCATTTCGCTCATGTCGCACCCCTACAACTAGGTTTGTGTCTTGTGCTGATGGTATTCCAATACTAGCTGCGTCTCCGTTTCGACTCCCTGGGTTGACCTACGGCGTCTTGGGCGTTTCCACGACCACTCGGAACCCGATGTCGCCTCGCGAAAACTTGTTACCGCCTGGCTTGCAGAACTTGATCGTTGAAAGGCTTTGGCCGGGACCGCGGCCGGGGCCATACCATCCCCCGCGAATGACCTTACTGGGCCAGACGTCCAGCGGACTGTCCGGTCCTTTCGGGTCCACAACCGCATCCGCCGTGTAGGGTTCGAACCAGTTCTGGGTCCACTCATAGACATTCCCGAACATGTCGTAGAGTCCCCACGCATTCGGCTTCTTTTGCCCGACCGAATGCGGCTTGCCTTCGCTGTTGCCGTTCCACCATGCGATCTCATCCAGATCCTCCTTGGTGAACTCGGGCGGCGGACCTCCCGCGCGGGCGGCGTACTCCCATTCCGCCTCGGTCGGCAAGCGAACGGTCTTGCCGGTCAATTCGCCGACCTTCTTGCAGAACGCCTGCGTATCATCCCAGGTGAGCGTCCCGGTCTTGAACGACGGATCAACAACAGTCCCCTGGTATTTCTTCATGCCGCGAACATGCGGGATCGAACCGCCCTCGACCGGATTCCGCGGGTCTTTCCACCGGCTGGGACTGATCCCCATCACCTTCTCGTATTGCTCATTGGTGACCTCATACTTTCCCATGTAGAACGGCTTGCTGATGGTCACTTCATGTTGGGGGTATTCAAGGACGCCTATGGTTTTCGGATTGAACTCGCCTTTGTAGGCGCCGGCTCGCTGCCGCTGGTCCATCGCCTTGTCTTTCTCCGTTGGCGCCCGCCCCATCAGGAACTTCCCGGCGGGGATCAGGACCGCTTCGAGCGTGATGCCGCCCCCCAGGTCCAGCGTGATCGTGGGACCGGCCTTTGCCGCGCCGATCGCGGGTGTGGCGAGCGTCGTCGCTGCGGTTGCTTGGGGCTTGGCAGTCCGATCCTCCGCGGCAGCCGCAACCGCCGCCAAAGCCGTCAGGATCACGGTCACTTTCCCGGTCTTCATCTCACATCTCCTTGCCGAAGCTGTATACAGTAACTACGGTTTACCAATACACCACAGGTTGCTATTGCCGCGAATGATGAGTCTCCCTTCCACCACGGCCGCCGACGAATGGCCGGCGTCGCCGAGGTCGTTGGTGGACACGATCTCGGGTGTTGGTCCGGGTTTGACGACGTAACTCTTGCCGCCGGTCGCAAAGTAGATATACCCGTCCGCCGTGACAACGGGGCTCGCCAAATCGGAGAGGCGCGGCAAGTCCAGGGTGTTCAGCAGTTTGCCCGTCGCCAGATCGACGCAACGCAGGGTGCCGCCGTCGTCGGAGTCGAAGCGGTACATCGTGCCGCCCACGAACACCGGAGAGCAAAACGCCTTGGCCACGCCCGGGAGCTTCCACTTGATGTTCTTGGTAATGTCCCCTGCTGATTCGGCGTCGACCGCCACGGCGCATCCTTCGCCGCCCCAGCCCGTGTCGCTGTACACCAACCCGGCGCCATAGACCGGCGATGCCATCGATTCGTGCTTCACCGTGGCCGTCCAAAGCACCTTGCCGTTCTCCGGGTCCACGCCCTGGACCTTCTTGTTGGCCTTGAGGATCATGACCGTCTTGGCCTTGAAGGTCACCAGGATCGGCGTGCCCCAAGCCGTGCCGTCGGGCCGCGGTTCCTGGTACTTGACGTCGCCCGTCTTGCGGTCGAACGCCAGAATGGACGAAGGACCTTGGGTGTCGCAGACCTGGATGACCAGGTCCTTGTACAGGATGGGGCTTGTGCCCAGGGAAGTTTGGAAGTTGGTTTCGAGCGGCTTCCGCCAGACTACTTTGCCCTGGAAATCGACGGCCGTGAGCGCGCATGAACCGAAGGTAACATAGACCCGTTCCCCGTCCGTGCAGGGGGTGGGGCAGTTGTAGCCCGCGCGCAGGTCCTTGAGTTCCTTCGGTCCCGGTGGGATCGCCGTTTCCCAGACCGGCTTGCCATCGGCCAAATTGAAACACAGTAATTTGTGTTCCGAGGGCTCCTTCCCCGCGGTGGCGACAAACACCTTGCCGCCGGACACGATGGGGGACGCATAGGGATTGTACGCCTTCGGTAGATCGGCCTTCCACAGCACGTTCTGGTCCTTGCTCCAGGTCGTGGGGATGCCCTTGGCCGGGGATTGGCCATCTCCGGTGGGGCCTCGAAACCTCGGCCAGTCGTTCTTCACGGGATCGGCTGCCGATGCGTTGATAATCGAATTTGCCCACACGATGGTGAGCAAAATGAACGAGATGAGTTGTTTCATGGGTTTTTCGTTTTGATTGGGCATGAAGAAGGGACATCACGGATTAGTGGGTGCAGTGCGTGATGCCTTGGCTGTGGGCTCTGGAATATCAATGACGTTTTCATGGATATCGACTGACAGGCGGCCAAGTGCCGTATGCTGCCTCTCGGGTACCGTGACCAGCAGCACATCGCTCAGCGGGCCGACGAGGTCGTCGCCGTCGAGGTACTGCGCCTGATACTGGCGGGTCTCGGGGCCGGGGCCGAGGTTCGTGCCGGGTGTCCACGCAGGGCGATTCGGTGTCGCGGGCAAGGAAACTGAACGCCGTCTCGCTGCCGCGCTTCGAGCGGATTTCCACGCCGGTCGAGTCGCCCTTGACAAACGTGATCTCCACCGCGCCGTTCTGGACGTTCTTGGCCCGAAGCTCGGGCTGGGCCGCCGCCAGCGCCGCGACGGCCGCGTGGCTGGGCCCGAGTCTGTTAATTGTCATTTATCGCTTGTCCGTTGGCAGTTGTCAATCACCGCTGGCGTGCGCATGCCGGAAACCGGAATCTTCCATAAGCCCTTATTCCAATACTAGCTGCGTCCCCGTTTCGACTCTCCCGTTTCGACTCTGTGTGTTGTGCTTATAGTATTTCAATACTAGCTGCGGCCCGGTTGCGACTCCTAGTATATGCGCCTGTCCCCTTTCGCTTAGGCAGGATTATCTGCCATCATTGTAGCATTCTTGCGCCCTGGACCGGCGCCACAAAGCCGCACTTTGCCGCGTAAACTGGACCTTTGCGTTCATATTGACCGCACGATCATGGCTTGTTTCAACAGCGCGACCGCCCCTCAGTTGCGCCAGAAATCCACCCAGTGGATGTAGAGAACTTTGAATTCCGTCGCCGGAATCGTGAGCTCGAATCCGCCCTCGATCTTCGTGGGCTCCAGGTTCTTGCGATCCTCGCCGACCTTCGTCCCGGTCTTCTCCAGCGCCGCACCCGCACCCTCGATCTTGCCGAACGGCTTCTCCTTGCTGTACGCCAGCAGCACCTTCACCTTCTTCGGCCACTCTCCCGACGTCAGCGCGATCCGCACCCCGCCGATCCCGCGCGGGCTGATCGCCTTGACCACCATCGTCTCGCCGTCGATCTTCACATTGACCGCGGATCCCTCGCTCTTATCGTGAACCTCGCGGACCTCGACGACCGGCTTCGCCGCACTCGTCGCCGGCGCTGTTTCCGTGCCGCGCGGCCCGGCCTCGGCCTTCAGATCGCCGATGGCAAACTGAATACCCGCCAGATAGTGGCGCAGCACGTGCGGATTGGCGTAAACGTCGCCAAAATGCCCCAGCGAGCAGTAGAAGACGCGGCCATCGCCGTAGGGACGGACCCAACTGACGGCATAATCCTTGTCCGGCCGGTTCTTCGGCTCGAGGCCTTGGCTCAGGTCCAGAGTCAGCAGTACGCGGACCTTTGCCCGCGAGAAGACGGGCGGCCCGAAGCCGTAGATTTCGTCGCGAATCTCGAAGCTCTTGCCCTCCAGGGCCGCGCACAGCGGATGGCCCGGCTCTTCCGACCGGATCCACACCTTGTCGACGAAGTGGCCGGCGTACTCGCCGCCGATCATATCGAGATACTCGGGCCATTTTTTTCCCCAGACGGCGGCCGCCCCGTGCATGCCCGCCAAGCCCTTGCCGCCGCGGACGAACTCGATCAGGCTCTTCTTGCACGCCGCCTCGCACCGCCTGGCCGCCGCCTGCCGGTCAGGATCGAGAGACTTGAAATTCAGCGGCAGCATCGGCTCGGTCTCGTGGGTGTTGTTCATCACCACGGCATCGAACTGGCGGAGGTTCTCCGGCAGAAAGGCGGCCGGGTCGCCGGTCGAGACGGTCTCGAAGGCGCCGGTCTTCTTGCCCAGGATCTCGACGGCCTTGAAACAGGGCGGCACCGATGCGGAATGCGTCGGCACGCGCCCGTAGACCAACACCTTGCGCGGCTTGGCCGGCTTCGCCGGGGCCCGGTCGGGGGCGGCCTGCTCGATGGCCTGTATCTTCTGGGCGGGCAGGTCGAGTTGCGTGATCTCAAAAGCGGCGGTTGCCGCCGGAGGCACGGCCTCTCCACAAGGCGCCCTCCATGGAACAGTCGCGACAAACAAGACGCTCAGGACAAAAGTCAGACGCGCGGACAAGCTCAACATTTCCAATCTCCTCGATACGTTCTGGGTTAACATGGTTTCTTTCTTCGTCCTCATTCACAGTTCCCATCCTTTCCGGTAGACGCGACGAATCAGCGGATCGGCCTCGGGGCAGCCCGGAACCTTCATGTTCGCCCCGTCCCACTCGATCTTGCGTCCGAGCTTGAAGGCAACCTGCCAGAGCACGGCGGGCACGCCGAGATAGACGGCGTAGTTGGCGATATCGCACCCCGACTTGCCGCCGGTCTTGATCGCATTGAGAAAATCGTCCATGTGGCTGCGAAGCGGCGGTATTTTGGTGGCGGGGCGCTGGAAGTCGGCGAACTTCGCCTTAGGCAGCAACAGGGGTTCGTCGTCGGGCTGGCCCGGCTGATGCCAGCAGAGCATGCAACCCTTCTCGCCCACCATCAGGCAGTCTCCCGATTCGCCGTCGAGCAACTCAGGCCGGGGCCCCGACCCGCCGGCGTGCCAATAGACGGTCACAGCCGGCTGATCGCCCCGGGCCGGATAGACGTAACGCACCGCGGGATTCGGGATCCGCTCCGAGGCAACGGGTCTCACCACCACCGCCTCGGCCGAGATCGGATACTGGAGATCCAGCGCCATGAAGGCCGGGTCAACGGCGTGGCACCACCAGGAACCAATTTCGCCCGTGCCGAAATCCTGCCAATGGAGCCATTTGTTGATGTTAGGGCAGTAGGCCGGGTGATAAGGACGCTCGACCGCCGGCCCGAGCCAGAGGTCCCAGTTCAACCCCTGCGGCACCGGCGGCTGCTCCTTCGGTCGGCCCGATTCCTGCAAAAACCGCGGGCCGTTCTGGGTCGGAAAGACTGTATTGCTCGGCTTCAAACAGAAATGGACCTCGGTGACTCGGCCGATGACGCCCGCCTTGACCAGTTCGGCCACACGATGCCAGCGCCACTCGGCGTGATGTTGGTTGCCGAGTTGGGTCGCCACGTTCATCTTCCGCGAGAGCTCGGCCATCTTGTAGCACTCGTAGACGTTATGGGCCAACGGTTTCTCGACATACACGTGCTTGCCCAACTGCATCGCCGCGATGCTGGGCCACCCGTGGGTGTGGTCGGGCGTGCCGACGGTCACGAGGTCGATTTGCTTGTGCATTTCGTCGAACATGCGGCGGAAATCGGCGAAGAACTTTGCCTTGGGGTGCCGCTCCGACGTTCCGCCCGCTGTTCGCTCGTCGACGTCGCACAAGGCGACGATGTTCTCGCGCTTCACCCCGCCGACAAGGGCGCCGCCCCGCCCCCCGATTCCGATACAAGCCGCGTTCAACTTCTCGTTGGGCGACTTGCTCGGCGCGGCGGAGACCCCGCCCGCAACCCAGAATCCGACGGTCGATCCGGCGGCAGTCTTGAGAAAGGTTCGACGCGATGGACGTTGGCGAAACATGTTCTTCTCCTCAGATGGAAAGGGTTTGTGGCGGGGCCAGCCAAGAGAGGCAGGCTCCCATTGACATTATTGGCATGGACAGGCGGACACCGCGACCGCCGCGAGTGTTCGCCCACGCCGTGTTCCTGCAATCTATAGATGAGATTCTCAACCTGGTCGGGGCTCCGCGTCGCTTTGTTGTTGCGCTATTCCTGACAATCCAACCTTTCGCCCAACTCCTTGCGACGTCGTTCATGTCACTTCTCATTCATCGCCTGTTGCGCCTTGCCAGCCAATTCGTACAATGCGGCCAGGGACTCGTTCCAGTCCGCCGGGATGCGAACATCGCCGGTGGTGGTGCTCCACGAACCTATATCGCAGATAATCTTGGGCTTGCCCGTTTTGTCATCCGTAACTTCTTTGTTGAACCCCTTGTACCTGGCCACCAGGATGGGTTGAGCGCTCACGGCGTCGAACTTCTTCGCGGCGATCGCCGCTTCGGTGCAGAGCCGGGCCTCGGTTTCGCACGCGCCTTCCGCCAATGCCTCCAGACGAGTCGTGCTCAACGCGCCTTCGGGGCCGGCGACGGTGCAGGCCCCAGGTTGACCACGATCGAGATTCCCCCCGACAAATCCCTTGAGACTCCAGGCGCCGCCTTGCCTGAACTTACGTTGCGACTTCTCTTCGGCGGTAGGCACAAACGGGGGTAACGGCCACAGGTCCAAACCGATCGGGCCGTATCCACAGTACCCACTATCCGCCGAAAGATCCGGTGCAAGACGCCAACTCACGTTCATCTGTTCCCAACCGATGAGAAACATGCGCATGGCGTCGAACACGATGACCGTATCGGGGCCGGGGAGGACCGGCACGCAACGTCCCGGTCCCCGGAGAGGATTGGTCCGGAGGTCGGGAAAAGACATCAACCCCATTCGGTTGCCATTGAGTCCGTACGTCTGGCCCGGTTTCGCGCCGCCACGATACCCGTAACCGTGCGTCCAAGCCGTCCACCGCATTTCAGGATCAATGGCGCTGAAACAATCCACAGTTTCTTTCGACGCTTGTGTGTCGGTGGACTGGCCAAGCATGATCTGATGTTTCTCCAATCCTAACTTGGCAAGACGTTGCTGGCACCCTTCCACCACGGCCCGCCAAAGTTTCGGGTTCTTGCCATAAATCGGGGTCCATATCTGTTCAAGCTTGCCGTTCTCACCCCGCACCGTAAGTTCAAGCTCGTTCTTCCTATACGGGGAAATCCTCGCCACATTATCTCCGTAGTGGTTATTAGCGCTGCCGTCCAGATACAGGTCATAAACGTTCAGGACAACCACCCGTGGTTTGCCGACGTGCTTTATCCACAAGTCCAGATACCGGTCGAACGGGGAGAAATCCGGAACAAGATCCTCTCCCTTGCGGGTGAAGACGACCACACCATTGCGTTGACCAAAGTATGTGCGCCCGATGACCGGCACCTGCATAATGTTGGCGCCGACCCGTCCGAGCAATTTCAACGACGGTTCCAGCATCTTGAAGTGCTCATCGGACCAGGGTTCAAGACCGTAACGTAAAGCCACGCTGTCGGGGGATTGATGAACGTTGACATAAAGTCGACGCTCGCCCAACGGCGGCACCGTAAAGTTGGCGACGGACACCGAGACCGCCACGCTCTTCGCCTGCACCACGATCTTTCCGTGATACTCGCCCGGTGAAGTGGTGGACGGCACATCCACCGTCACCCAGACCGCCTGGATCGGTTCGTCGCCGATTGGGGTCTCACTGAGCGCATCGAGAAACCTGCTCCGTCCCAAGTCGAACGCAGCATCCAACTGTCTCTCGCCGATTGTGCCCCAGGAAGCGGGACCCAGATCGCGTTTACGGGTGACATAACGCAACCGCACGGGAATCGTCCCGCCCGGCCCTTTCAACTCCTCCGCCTGCGCGGATACCGGTCCCGACGCGCCTGAAACCAGGACCAATCCGCTGGCGATCCCGCCGCGCGCCGCCGCCAGTGTGAGCGACAACGACGGATTGGCCGGCGGTTTCATGTCCGGGGTCAACGATTGCCACGGTGTATCCGCCCAGACGACCAACGGCCCCCGCACAGCGGACGTGCCGGCCGCACCCGGCTCCTCCCGTGCCATCGTGATCCGTGCGGTCAGACCAACCGCCACGACTCCCATCCATACCAACGTACTCAGATTGCACATGTTCAGCAAACTCCTCGAAGGTTCGGGTACAGTACTGTCTCATTTTTCCGCCGGCTGCGAGACGGAAGGGGCCGGAATGATTCGAGGCTTCTCGTTGGACGGCTTGAAGTTGCCCGTCGCGTCGGCCGGCAGGTCGCCCAGGGCGTACTGGATGCCGTCCAAGTATATCTGAAGGATGTTCGGGTCCGTCGCAAGGCCAATGGTATGGCCGAAGGTGGCATAGAAGACTCGCCCCTTGCCGTAGGGCTTGATCCAACTGGTCGCATAGACGTTGTCTTTTCGGGTGGGGTGAGAGTGGTTCAGCCAGCTCAAGGGATCCCCCTCAGCGTAGTGCGGCTTGACGGTCCTGGCCAAATCCACAACGGTCAGAATGTGTATGCCCGCGCCGTAAGGCTCTTTGAACTGGTAAACTTCCTCCCTGACCTCGAAGCCCTCGGCCGGCAAATTCTTCGTCAGTGGGCTGGACGGGTCGTAGGGCCTGATCCAGACCTTCTGCTCCCACGGGTGCGACTCGAAGCACCCGCCGATCATCTCCACAAACTCCGGGCTGCCTCCGGCCGCCACATGGACCCCGGCGATGCCCTTGCCGTTGCGTACGAATTCCAGCAGGTTCTTGCGCAGAGCGGTCTGTCGCTCGGTGTCGGGGATATTCCTCGCTCCGCTGGCGGCGGCCTGCGGGTTCAGGTCGCGGTCCGTGCTGTTGTTCATGAACACCGCGTCGAACTGGGCGAGGTTCTGGGGCTCGAACGCCTCCACGTCGTCGCGAACGACGGCCTCGAACGCGCCCGTCTGCCGGCCCATGATCTCCAATGCCTTGCTGATGTAGTGGCCGTAGGCATGTCCGTACCGGCGGAAGACCAGCAGCTTGCGCGGCCTGGCCGGCTTGACGAAAACCTTTGGGCAGGCGGCGGCCATCTTCTGCTCGGCGACCCTGCCGGGGATGGACTGCGTTGAGGCCGGCAGGTCGCCCAGGGCAAACTGGATTCCCGCCAGGCAATGCCGCGCCAGCGCCGGGTTGGTCCACGCCTCGGCTGAGCGGCCCAAGATGGTGCAGAACACCCGGCCGCGGCCCTGGCGGGTCTTCTGGCCGTCCGTCTTGATCCAACTGAGGGCAAAGTCCCCGCCCGTGCGGTTGATGCCCGGCCGGTTCACGTTGTCGGCCGACGTGTCCAGCGTCAGCAACATGCGAGCAAACATGCGGTAGTACGGCCACTTGAGCTGCGCCACGTCGTCGCGAATCGGAAACTTCTCGCCCAGTCCGGCGCAGACCGGATGCTCCGGGTCGTCCACGGCGATCGTCGAGGCGGTCTTGGCGTCCCACAGCACCCCGTCGGCCGCACCGCCCAGGACCAGGCCGAACTCCGGCCAGTCGGGGAACGCCTCCACGGTTGCGCCGATCCCGACGAGCCCCTTGCCGCCGGCCAAAAACGCCAGCAGGCTCTTCTTCAGGGCCGCTTGTCGCTCGGCAGCCGCCACTCTCTGCGCCTCCGGCATCTTCTGGAAGTCCGGCGGCAGAAACAGTTCGCCGACGCAGTTGTTCAGGCAGACTGCGTCGAAGGTATTGAGCTTTTCGGGCTCGAAGAACGAGATGTCGCTCGTGACTGTCGCCTCGAACGCGCCGGTGGCGGCACCCATCTTGGCGATCGCGATGGCCGCAGCGGCTTGCCCTGGGCTGATGAAAACGGGGACTGGCTCCGCAACAGCTTCTACCGTCGCGCGATCCAAACCACTATTAGTTGCGGTGCCTGTCCCCGTTTTCATCCGAGACGCGCTGAACACCAGCAGTTTCCGCGGCTTGGCCGGTTGGGCAGCCGCCTTGGCGGGCAAACCGGCCTGAATCTTGGCGATCTCCTGTTCGGAGAGACTCTGTCCCTGCGCGCTATAGACACAGGCCAGCGCCACAAACACACTGGTTACGACGAAGGGAACGGTTGTTTTCATTATCTTGCCCTCCTGGTGTGGCTCACAACTCTTACAATTCCCAGGGCGAACGCTTGGACCGGCTCAAGAGGCGGTTGGCCTCGTCGTCGCCGATGAACTGACGCTTGGCCCCGTCCCACTTCAGCGGGCGGTTGAGTTCCAGGCCGAGGACGGCCAGCTTGATCACCGTGGACGAGTGGTAAGCCACTTCGATGTTTCTCCACGGATCCTGGCGGGTGCGGATCGCCCGCAGCCAGTCCTGGCCGAGGTCGCCGGGAATCCTCGCCAGGTGCTGATAGGGGATCTTCGCCCCGCGGAACCGCTCGGGAACGACGCCGAAGTCCATCGCCCCTTCGGCGCCGGTGATCCTTTGGGGCGTTGCCTGGAGGCTGTGCAGGATTCTCACCCCGTTGACAAAGACGATCTTCAGCCGCGGATCGTCTTTGTCCGGCGGCAGGATGTCCGTCGGGCTGGCGCGCTCCATGTCTGCAAACCACAAGAACGCGTCGAACACGTGCGATCCCAGCTCATCGAGCCAGCCGCTGGTGAAGTCGCGGCAACAGTCCCACCCGTAGCTCTTGAGGTAGCGGCTGTTGTATGGCCGCCAAGGGCAGGGACCAAGCCAGAGATCCCAGTCCAGGTCGTCCGGCACAGGTTCGGCCGGCAGGTGGAGTTCCTTGTGCGGCGCGCTCGAGGTCTCCAGGAACAGGAGTTGCCCGAGTTTCCCCGAGCGAATCAGCTCGAACTGGCGACGGAGGTCCGACTGATTGGTGGCCCACTGGGTGCCGTGCTGGAAGACCCGGCCGTAGCGACGAACCGCCTGGAGCATGGCGTAGTTGTCGGCCACCGACAACGACATCGGCTTCTCGCTGTAGACATCCTTGCCGGCCTCGCATGCCTTGATCGCGATCGGGGCGTGCCAATGGGGCACGGTGGCAATGACGACGGCGTCGACATCGTCTCGCGCCAGCACCTCGCGGAAGTCCTGGTATCCCTTGATGGCGCCTTCGCCGGTTGGCAAGCCGCGATTTCGATAGACGTTCTCCACAACCTGCCAAGCCCGGAAAATCTTGGGCTTGAACACGTCGCACAGGGCCACAACCTGGGCGTCGGGGTTCCCGGTCAAGCCGCCCAGCAGTTCGCCGCTGCGGCCGCCAAGGCCGATCACTCCCACGGTGATCCGCTCGCTGGGCGCGGG
>JBEKCP010000022.1:0-23428 GCA_050014815.1 Thermoguttaceae bacterium
TGGACTCGGGTGCGGCGGGCTTTGATATCGGCCCTGGCGGTGCTGGTCCTTGGGATCGGCCCGGCAGCCGCGCCGCTACGCGCCCAGTGGCTGCAACAACTCTTCCAGCAGCCTTCGCCGGCGCCCGCCGCGGAGGCCGAAGTCGAGGAGCCGCTGGAGAACACGTTCGTCGCTCCCGACCGCGCCACGCTACAGCAACTCAGCCGGGCACGGGAGGCCCTGCGACAGGGCCGTTACGGCGAAGCCCTCGAGGGACTCGGCGGCATCCTCCAGGCCGACGAGGACTACTTCTTTCAGCCCGATCGCAAGGCGCCCGTCTGCCCGGGCCTGAAGGCCGAGGCCCGCCGGCTCATCGGCCAGATGCCTCGCGAGGGCCGCGACCTCTACGAGGTCCGGTCGGGCGGCGATGCGCGGGCGATGCTCCAGAAGGCCACGGCTACGGGCGATCACGCCAGGCTGGCCAAGGTCGCTTCCCGGTACTTCCACACGCAGGCCGGATATGAGGCGACTTTCCTCTTGGGCCTCTATCATCTCGACCACGACTCGCCGCTGGCCGGCGCGTTGACGTTCAAGCGGCTGCTGGAGGCGGCGGAGGCGGCCGATCGGTTCGAGCCCGCCTTGTCGCTGGCCGCCGCCAGTTGCTATCTACAGGCCGGGATGCCGCGCGACGCCGCCGTTACCCTGGCAGCGCTGGCCAGACGGAAGCCGAAGATGGACGTGACGCTCGGCGGTCGCCTGCTGGAAGGGCTTGCCGCGGCGGACCCGGCCGCGGCCTGGCTGGCCCGGCTTTCCGGGCCGTCGCGCGCCGGGGCGCCCGTCGAGGCCGACCGCTGGACCATGTACCGCGGTGATCCCGCGAGGAATGCCGCTACCCAGGGCAGTGCCCCGCTCATGAACATGCGATGGCGAGTCCCCGTGACCGACGACGACAACGCCCGAGAAGCGCTCCGCCGGGTCGAGCGGACCTACCGGGACCAGGGCGCGGTCCTCGTCTCGGCGCTTCATCCGCTGGCCGTCGGCGACGTCGTCTTCATGCGGACCGCGAGCACCCTTTGGGCGGTGGACTTCGCGACGGGCAAGCGATTATGGCCCGTCCCGACCGACGACCCGCTGGAAACGCTGGGTGTCCGCAACCAGGGGCAGAACTTCCGCCAGGGCTCGCCTTGGCCCATGCTCCTGGCCGAGCGGATCTGGGACGACGCCGCCTACGGCACGCTCAGCAGCGACGGCCGCCGGGTCTTCAGCCTGGAAGACCTGAGCGTGGGCGCGGCGAATAATCCCAACAACGGCGTGGTCGTCTTCGGACCGGCGGGGAATCCGGCGGAGACGCCCGACCACGGACCGTCGAACCGCCTGGTCGCCCGCGAGATCGCTACGGAAGGCAAGATCAAATGGGAGTTGGGGGGCCCGGCCGGCCCGCAGGCCCTCCCCCTGGCCGGCTCCTTCTTCCTCGGCCCGCCCCTGCCGCTCCGCGGGCAACTCTACGTGCTGGCCGAGGTCCACGGTGAGATCCGCTTGATCGCGATCGACGGCCCCTCGGGCAACGTCCTCTGGTCGCAACAATTGACCATGGTCGAGCAGAACATCACGCAGGATCTGCCGCGGCGGCTCTCGGGCGCCTCGCCGTCGTACGCCAACGGCATCCTGGTCTGCCCCACCGGGGCCGGCTCCGTCGCGGCCGTCGATCTGGCTACGCGGGCACTCCTGTGGGGCTACCGCTACCACCACGCCGCCAACTCGGGCGATCCGATCCGCCAGCAGCAACTCATGATCCGCCGGCAGCAACTCATGATGCTTCGGAACGGGGGCTACACGCCGGGCACGCCGCCGGTGTCCCGCTGGTTGGACGGCACGGCAACGCTGGTCGAGGGGCGCGTGCTCCTGACGCCTGCCGAGGGCGATGCCCTGTTCTGCCTGAACCTCGCCGACGGTCAGCCGGCATGGGCTCCCGTGCCCCGCCAGGACGATCTGTACTTGGCCTGCGTGTACCGGGGCACGGTCGTGTTGGCGGGGGCGCACCAGGTCCGGGCGATTCGCCTGTCGGACGGAAAGCCCGCCTGGAACGACCGAAAAGTGTCGTTGCCCGACGGGGCCGCGGTCGCCGGCCGGGGATTCCTGAGCGGAAATCGCTACTACTTGCCGATCAGCACGGCCGAGGTCCTGGCGATCGACGTGGAGCGCGGGGAGCGGGTCGAGACCATCAAATCCCGCAGGGGCTGCGTGCCCGGCAACCTGGTCTGCTACCGCGGGAGAATTCTCTCGCAGGGGCTCACGGGCCTGGACATGTTTCCCCAGATGGACGCGGCTGCCCAAGAGGCCCGCCAGGGGCTGGCGGCCAACCCCAACGACCCCGACGCGCTGGCCTTGGACGGCGAGTTGCTGCTGGAGAAGGGCAAGTCGGCCGAGGCCGTGGCGGAGATCCGCCGTGCCTACGAGCTGGGCCGGTCCGGCGACTCCCGCCTGCGACTCCGCAACCTCCTCCGCGACACGCTCCTGGACGGACTCCGCAGCCGCGACGATTTCGCCCAGTACCGGAAATGCGCCTCGGAAATCGAGGAGTTGCTCGATGGCCCCGGCCAATGGGCGGAGTACCTCCGGCTGATGGCCGCGGGCTTCCATCGCCAGCAGGACTGGAAGATGGCGGTGTCGCACTACTTGAAGCTGGCGGACCTGGACGCCGGGCCCTGGCCGCTGGAGACGGTCGGCCGGTCGCTCGAGGTTCGCCGGGACCGCTGGTTGCAGGCGCGTCTGGAGGCGCTTCGCTGGCGCGACGGCGGGGCCGAGGCGGCAGCCGAGCTCGACCGGGCACTGGAACCGCGGCTCCGCCGAGCGGTCGAAGCGGACGGCCCGGATGCCCTCCGGCGGTTCGTCGAGTGCTTCGCCGGCCAGCCGGCCGCCGTGGAGGCCCGCCGCGAGCTGGTCCGGCGCCTGGCCAAGGCCGGCAAATTGCTGGAGGCCGAGATGCTCGTGCGGGCCCAACGGCCCTCGGGAGGCCGCCGCGAGGCCGCCGCCTCGCTGGTGGACCTGGTCGAGTTGTTCGCCCTGGCGGGACGCCACGAGCCCGAGGCCGCCTGCTACCAGTACCTGGCCGACCAGTACGGCGACGTGGTCTGCCCCGGCGGCAAGACGGGGCGCCAGTGGCTGGCCGATCTACCGCAGGATGCCCCCGCCCGCCGCGAAATCCGGCCCCGGACCACCTGGCCCGCCGGCGAGGTCGAGGTCAAGCAAAGCCCCTCCGCCGATCCCCGGAACTTCAATTTCGCGCGGTTCACCATGCCGTTGGTGGGCGATCCGGGACCGTTCTACGCCGACACCACCGTCCGGTTCGATCAGAACCGCCAGGTGGTACTGGGGGCCAGCGACCTGGGCCAGACCCGCTGGGAGATCCCCTTGGCGGCCCAAGGGGGCCCGCGCATCCATTTCGGCAACCCCAACATAACCCCGGCCAGGGCCGAAGGCCACCTGCTGCTGGTGTCCAGGGGCACGCAGATCCTCGCGCTCGATCCGCTGGGCATCTCCGGCGGTTCATCCAAGTTGCTGTGGGAACAGGACGTGACCGACGCCGGCGCCGACGCCTCGGAAGCCGGTGTGACGGTGGCAATGCCCCCCTTCGCCTTCCAGCAGCAGTTCGTGTTTCGCATGGACTCCCTCGGGCCGGTTACGAGCCGTTATGTCTCCTTCCAGCGGTTCTCGAACCTCGTGGCCGTCGATCCCCTGACGGGCCAGACGCTCTGGGTGCGGGAGGACCTGCCGACCGGGAGCGAAGTGTTCGGCGACGACCAGTATATTTTCGTGCTCCCGCCGGCCCAGCCGAACACCGCCAACCCGTACGCGACTTACCCCCAAACGTACGCGCCGGGGAGCACTGACGCCGCGCAGGCGTCCAAGTCGAGGGAGGCCCTGGTGCTCCGGGCCGTGGACGGCGAATTGTTGGGCCGCCGCGTTCTGCCCTTCCCCAAGCAGCCGGACTTCACCTTCCTGTCCGGCGGCAATCCGGGCCAGGGCGCCAGCCATTTCCTGCAAACGGGCACGGCCACGATCGGCCGATTCCTCCTGATGTGGGAGGCGGGCCCGGCGGGGCCCACCTTGACGCTGTTCGATCCCTGGGAGGAACGCCCCGTGTGGCCGCCGCGGAAGTTCGCCGCCGGCGCCCGGGCCTCGTTGGTTGCCGGTGAGGCGGTCGGCGTGCTGGAGCGCGACGGGCACTTTATCCTCCTGGGCCTGCCCGACGGCCAAACGATCGCCGACACCACCCTCCCGTTGCAACTGCCCGGGCTGAACCCGATTACCAAGATCCAACTCCAATTGCAACCCCAGTTGACCGCGCTCAGCGTGCTCCGGCTGGAGGACCAGTACCTCGTCGTAGCGCACCTGCCGCCCAAACGCGGCCAGTCGATTTCCCCGCTCAACGGGATGGTCGCCCAGCCGATCCCGTCTGGAAAGCTCTTCGCCCTGGACCGCCAGGGCAAGCTCCAATGGCCCTCGCCGGTCGCCGTCGAGGGACAGTGCCTGCTCCTGAACCAGCCCGCCGGGCTGCCCGTGATCGTCCTGGCCGGCCAGATGTACGACCAGCGCAGACGCAAGCAACTGGTGTCGATCCAGGCCATCGATCGGCGCAGCGGGCGCGTCGTCTACGACAAGCAGAGCGAGATTCCCGCGATGGCCCTGGACCTGGTGGGCAACGGCGAGCAGAAGACCGTCGAGCTTCGGGTGCAGGGGGGCGGGCGCCCCTTGGGCGGGACGGTCGTCCTCCACTTCACCGACAAGCCGATTTCCGACAAGCCGGCGGACCAGGCTTCGCCTGGCGCCCCGTCCGCCTCCGCCAAGCAGCCGCCGGGCCGCATCCTCGACGCGCTGCGGCACGCCATCGAGCAGCCGCTGGGCAGTATCGTCCCCATCCCGGAGGAAGAGGCGGAGTCGGATCCTTTTGGCCAATGACCGGAGGTAGTGATGCCATGATACAGCGATGGGTTGTGCGAAACTGTTGTTTAGCGGGCGGGCTTGCCCGCCGTGCAACACACGGAAAGAACGATGCTCCAACGCGGCGGGCAAGCCCGCCCGCTAAACGAACTCGAACGTTAACGGCTGTGAGCCTGGCGGTGCTGGCGGCGCTCGGCGCGCCGGCGGCACGCGGCGGCACGCGGCAGACCGACGTCGACCGCGCCGTTGCCCGCGGCCTCGATTGGCTGGCTTCCCACCAGTCGCGGCTGGGCCACTGGACCGCCCCCGACAGCCGTTACCCGACGGCCATGACCGCCCTGGCCGGCACGGCCCTGTTGTGCGAGGGCTCGACCACCACGCAGGGCAAGTATGCCCCCAACATCCGCAAGGCCGTCGACTATCTGACGGGCCGCTCGTGCAAGAACGGGCTGATCGGCGACCCCCTGCACGACGACCGCTACACGTACGGCCACGGCTTCTCGATGCTCTTCCTCTCCCAGGTGCTCGGCGAGGAGGAGGACCTCGATCGCCGCAAGGAGCTGGTCGAGACGCTGACCAAGGCGGTGGAGTTCACCGGCAGGGCCCAGACGTCGGCCGGCGGCTGGGGCTACGTCAGCGCCAAGGACGGGGGCGACTTCGACGAAGGCTCCACGACCATCACGCAGGTTCAGGGCCTCCGCGGCTGCCGCAATGCCGGCGTTCCCGTCCCCAAGGAGATCATCGACAAGGCGGTCCGGTACATCCGCAACTGCACGGGGGCCGACGGCGGCGTCCAGTACAGCTCGAAGCAACCCGGCGGCCACCCCGCCATCACCGCCGCCGCCATCGCCTGCCTGTTCAACGCCGGCGACTACGATGACAAATATGTCCCCAAGATCATGAAATATTGCGACCAGCAGTTCGCGGACGTCACCAAGGAGACCTCCGGCCACTGGCATTACGCCCACTACTATTACTCCCAGGTCCTCTACCGCGAGGGGGGAAAACGCTGGGAGGACTACCGCGGCAAGGTCTATGCACAGATCCTCGGCGCCGCCAACCAGGAGGGCTGCTGGGACCAGGGGTTCATGGGCCAAGTCTATACAACGGCCATCAATCTGACTATCCTACAACTAGAGCGGGGCGCGTTGCCCATCTACCAGCGATAAGGGATTCCACACGATGACGACCCAAGAGATCTCCACCCAGGACACGGCGGCCATCGAAAAACTCGGTGATGCCCGCGCGAAGATTGTCGACCAACTGGCCCGCGTGATCGTCGGCCAGGCCGACGTGATCGAAGAGCTGCTGATCAGTCTCTTCAGCCGGGGGCACTGCCTGCTGGAAGGGGTGCCGGGGCTGGCCAAGACCCTGATGATCAGCACGCTGAGCCGGACGCTGAACCTCAGCTTCAGCCGCATCCAGTTCACGCCGGACCTCATGCCGGCCGACATAACGGGCACGGACGTGATCGAAGAGAACCGCAGCACGGGGGCCCGCGAGTTCCGTTTCATCGAGGGGCCGCTCATGGCGAACGTCGTCCTGGCCGACGAGATCAACCGGACGCCGCCGAAGACCCAGGCGGCGCTGCTGGAGGCGATGCAGGAGCGGCAAGTGACGGTGGGGCGGGTGCGGCACGCCCTGAGCGACCCGTTCTTCGTGCTGGCCACGCAGAACCCGATCGAGCAGGAGGGCACCTACCCGCTGCCCGAGGCCCAGCAGGACCGCTTCATGTTCAAGGTCTTCGTCCGCTACCCGAACTTCGAGGAGGAGCTGGAGGTGGCCCGCCGCACCACCACGACCCTCACCGACGCGGTCGAGCCGGTGCTCATGGCCTCCGAGATCCTCGATCTGCAGCGGATTGTCCGCGAGGTGCCGGTCTCCGACCACGTCATTCGCTTCGCGTTGGCGGTGGTGCGGCAGACGCGGGTCCGCGAGCCGGGCGTGCCGGAGTTCATCGAGGACCAACTGGCCTGGGGGGCCGGCCCGCGGGCCGTCCAGTTCCTCATCCTCGGCGCCAAGGCCCGCGCGCTGTTGGCGGGCCGCACCCATGTCACCTGCCAGGACATCCAGGCCCTGGCCCCGCCGGTCCTGCGGCACCGCCTCGTCTTGAGCTTCACGGCCGAGAGCGAAGGCGTCACCGCCGACCAGATCATCGACCGCATCCTCTCCATCACGCCGACCCGAGAAGACGAGCTCACGCGCGATGCGCGATTCCAAAAGATTTTTGCATCCTGAAGCGATCCAGCGGATCGCGCGGCTCGACTTGCGCGCCAGGCACATCGTCGAGGGCTTCCTGTCGGGGATGCACCGCAGCCCCTACTTCGGACAGTCCGTCGAGTTCCGCCAGCACCGCCAGTACACCTACGGCGACGACCTGCGGTACGTCGATTGGAAGGTCTGGGCCAAGCAGGACCGCTACTGCGTCAAGCAGTTCGAGGAGGACACGAACCTGCGGGCGGTCCTCTTGGTGGACGTTTCCGGCAGCATGCGTTACGGCCAGGGCGCGATGAACAAGTACGAATACGCGTGCAGCGTGGCCGCCAGCCTGGCCTACCTGCTCCTCCGCCAGCAGGACGCCGTGGGGTGCGCGTCCTTCGACCACGAGATCCGCGCGTCGGTGCCGCTCAGGAGCCGCCAGAACCACCTCGACTCGATCCTCAAGGCCATGAACGTCAGCGAGCCGCGGGACAAGACCGATCTCCTGCCCATCCTCCGCGAGGTCGCCGAGACCTATCCGCGGCGTGGAATGATGCTCTTGATCTCGGACCTCTTGGCGCCGCGCGAGGGGCTGTTCCGCGGGCTGAAGCTGCTCAGGAGCCGCGGCCACGACGTGATGGTCTTCCACGTCCTGGACGACGACGAGCTCGATTTCCCGTTCAACGGCCCCACGCGGTTCGAGGGCCTCGAACTGCCCGAGGTGCTCCGCTGCAATCCCCGCGCGCTCCGCGAGGGCTACCTGCAGGCCCTGGGCAAGTACCTGGAAGAAGTCCAGCGGGGGTGTACCCGGCACAACGTCGATTACGCCTTGTTGCGGACCCGCCAGCCGTTGGACGCCGCGCTGGCCGCGTACTTGAGCAATCGCTTGGGAATGCACCACAGGAACAGGGGTTAGGGATTAGGGATTAGGGATTAGGGATTGGGGATTAGGGATTAGGGATTGGGGATTAGGGATTAGGGATTAGGGATTAGGGATTGGGGATTGGGAAAAGCCCCGCGACTGCGTCGCGGGGGTCGCACCATCGCACTTTCGCACCATGGGCCAGTTCGTCCATCCACTGCTGCTCTGGGGATTGCCCGTCGTGGCGGCCCCCGTGGTGATCCACCTGATCAACCTGCTGCGCCACCGGCGGGTTGAGTGGGCCGCCATGGAGTTCCTCCTGATCAGCCAGCGCAAGCACCGGACCTGGATCGTCCTGAAACAGCTCCTGCTGCTCTTGTTGCGGATGCTGGCGGTGGCCGCCGTGGTGCTCATCGTCGCGGGCCCCCTCCTGCGCAACCAGTGGGGCAACCTGCTGGGGACCCAGCGGATCCACCACATCGTGCTGGTGGACGACAGCTTCTCGATGTCGGACCACTGGGGCGACACGAGCGCCTTCGGGCAGGCCAAGGCGGTGGTCGGGCGGATCGCCGCCGCCGCCGCCCGCCAGAAGGAGCCGCAGTCGCTCACGCTCCTGCGGTTCTCCCGCGCCGGCCAGTTCGGCCGGCGGTTGCGGGCCGACTTCACCAACGAGCCCGTCGACACGGACTTCCCCGACCGCCTGGCCGAAAAACTCAAGACCATGGACGTTTCCGAGACCGCCGCCGAGCCCGCCTCGGCGCTGGAGGCCGTCGGGCAGTTGATCGGCGACGACGAAGGCGAGCGCCGCCTGGTCTACCTCATCTCGGACTTCCGCGCCCGGCAGTGGGACAAGCCCGCCGAACTCAAGGACCGGCTCGCGCGGTTGAGCGACGACCGCGCCGAGATCCACCTGATCGACTGCGTCGACGCCTCGCACGCGAACCTGGCCATTGCGTCGCTCAAGCCGGAGGAGGGGATCCTTGCGGCCGGCGTCCGGTGGCGGATGGAGGTGGCGGTGCGGAACTTCGGCCCCGCGCCGGCGCGAAACGTGCCCCTGCGGCTGGCCGAGGACGGCCGCGAGCGGACCCCGGCCACGATCGCCGAGATCCCGGCCGGAGGCGTGACGAAGGAAAACTTCTACGTGAGTTTCGCCGACCCGGGCGAGCACCGCATCGCCGCGCACCTCGAGGCGGACGCCGTGGCGGCCGACAACTCGCGATACGCCGTCGTCGATCTTCCGGCGGAGATGCCGGTGCTCCTGGTAGACGGCGACCCCGGCGGACGCGACGCGAACTATCTCGGCTGGGCGCTCCTGCCCGGCGGCTCCGTCCGCACGGGAATCCGCCCGCGAATCGAGACGCCGCGATTCCTCGCTTCGCACCCGCTGGACGAATTCCACGCGATCCTGCTGGCCAATTTCGACCGGCTGGACCGCTCGGCGGTCGAGGCGCTGGAACGTTACGTGAAGGCCGGCGGGGGCGCGGCCTTCTTCCTCGGCGAGCAGACCCGCAGCGATTTCATCAACCGGGAACTCTATCGCGACGGGAAGGGCGTGTTCCCCGTGCCTTTGGGCTCCTCCGCCGACCTTCTCGTCGATCGGCTCGAAAAGACGCCCGACGTGCAGGGCGAGGACCATTTCCTGTTCCGGTACCTCGGCCAGTACCGCAACGAGAACCTCGGCGCGGTCTCGGTCCAGCGATACTTCACCGTGGCGAAGGACTGGAAGCCGCAGGCCCAGAACCCGGTGCGGACCGTGTTGCACCTCCGCGGGGGCCCGCCGCTTATGGTCGAGCGGAGCTTCGAGAAGGGCCGGGTGCTGGCCTTCCTTTCCACCGCCGCCCCGGTGTGGAACAATTGGGCCGCCAACAGCGAGACGGTCTCCTTCCCGCTGGTGGTCCGGGAGCTTTGCGCCTACCTGGCGCGGAGGCCGGCGGAGGCCGTGTCCCACACGGTCGGCGAGCCTTTGGCGTTTCGGGTGGAGGGTCCGTACCAGCCGCAGGTGCGGTTTGTGCCGCCCAGCGGGGACCCGGCCGCCTCCAGCGCCGTCGATGCGGTCCGCGGCCGCGACGGCCAGCTCTCGGCCACGCTTCCCGAGACCGATCGGAGCGGCTTCTACGAGGTTCAGCTCACCAGGACGACGGGGAAGCCCGAGGTCCGCCACCTGGCCGTCAACGTCGATCCGTCGGAAGGCGACCTGCGGGCCCTGTTCGGGGCGGACCTGGCCGCGAGGCTGTCGCCGGAAGTGAAATACGATTTCGAGCAGGCAACAAGCTTCCAGACCGACCTGGGCGAATCGGCCGGACGCAACCTCAGCGAGTTCCTGCTCTATCTCTTGATCCTCCTGTTGATAGGCGAGCAAATCCTGGCCTGGTCCGCCAGTTACCATCCGGTTGCCCGGCCCGCGGCTGCGAGTTCCGGCCGCGCCGCTGCGGCGGTGCCCGCCGTGGCGTCGGGCCTGCCCGTGGCCGCCGGCCAAGGAGGTCCGCCATGACGCCGACCTCCGACGTTACCGCACGCTTCGAGTGGGGCAGCATCCACTCGAACGCCGACTGGATCCTCCCTATCGGCGCGCTGTTGCTGATCTTGATCTTCGTCCGCGCGATGTACCAGCGGGATGCCGCCGAGCTGCCGGCCTGGCTGAGCTGGCTCCTGACGATCCTGCGGACCGCAACCTTCCTCGGCCTGCTGGTCCTCTACTTGCAGCCCCAGTGGCGGTGCTCCCGGGAGATTACTCACAACAGCCGGGTGCTCGTGGTGATCGACACGAGCATGAGCATGAACCGCGCCGACGCCGGGCCCGGCGGCGAAGCCGTCGGGCGCCCCGGCGGCGTCACCCGGCTCCAACAGGTGGCCGCGGCGCTGGACGACACCGGGTTCCTCGCGCGGCTCCGCAAGACGCATGACGTGGTCGTCCACCAGTTCAACGACGCCCTGGAGCGCGACCGTGCCGTGGTCCTGCCGAAAGTAGTAGAAGAAGGGGAGGCGGCGGACAAAAGCCCCCCGACTGCGTCGGGGGGTTCGAAGGGTGAGGAGAGTGAGAAGGGTGAGAACGATGAAAAGGGCGACAGCGGCGAGAAGCCGGTCCTTTCCTGGCGAAAGACGCTCGCGCCGCACGGCACGGAGACGCGGATGGGCGAGGCCCTCGAGCACTTGATCCGCGACGAGCGGAACCTGCCCGTCTCCGGCATTGTGGTGATCGGCGACGGGGGGCAGAATGCGGGCGTGTCGCCGGAGGTTGCCGTCGAGATGGCCCGGCAGGCCCGCTGGCCCATCCACACCGTCGGCGTCGGCTCCGAGCGGAGGCCGGCCACGGTGCGGGTCTACGAGTTCAAGGCGCCTGCCCGCGCCTACCCGGGCGACCACTACACCGTGACGGGGTTCGTGCAGGGCCAGGGACTGACGGGCCGGACCGTCGAGGTCGAGTTGCTGAGCCGGGAAGGCGATGCGGCCAAAGACCCCCGCCAGCGCGGCAAGGGGCAGCGGATCGACGGCCGCAGCGTCACCCTCGGCGGCGACGGGGAGGCCGTGCCGGTCAAGTTCGAGCTCAACTCGGACAAGACGGGCCGCCGCACGCTCTGCTTCCGCGTCGTGGCCCCGCCTGGAGACGCCGATCCGCTGGGCAAGTTCCTCGAAGCCGAGGTCGAAGTCGTCGACCGCAAGAACCACATCCTGTTGTTGGCCGGCGGGCCGATGCGCGATTACCAGTACCTCCGCACGCTCCTCTACCGCGACCGCACGACCACCGTGGACGTCTTGCTGCAGAGCGCCCATGAGGCGATCTCCCAGGAGGCCAACAAGATCCTGGACGAGTTCCCCGCCCGGCGCGACGATCTGTACGCCTACGACTGCATCGTGGCGATGGACCCCGACTGGAAGGCCCTGGGGCCCGGGTCGGTCGAGGCCCTGGAGAGTTGGGTCGGGGACCAGGGGGGCGGCTTGATCGTCGTGGCCGGTCCGGTCTACAACGGTCGGACCGCCGACGGCTGGGTCCAGGACCCGGAGATGACCAGGATTCGCAACCTTTACCCGGTCGAGTTCCACCGGTACTTGTCGGCGCGGGGCAACGTCGCGTACGCCGCCAGCGAGCCCTGGCCGCTGGAGTTCACCCGCGAGGGCATCCAGTCCGAGTATCTCTGGCTGGGGGACACTGCGGCGGCCTCGCAGGCGGCGTGGTCCGGGCTGCCGGGCATGTTCGGCTTCTGTCCGGTCCGCGGCCCGAAGCCGGGGGCAACCGTCCTGGCCCGCTTCTCCGATCCCCGCACCGCCGAGGGGGGGAAGCAGCCGGTCTACTTCGCCGAGCACTTCTACGGCTCCGGCCGCGTGTTTTACATGGGCAGCGGCGAAATGTGGCGGCTCCGCCGCGTCGAGCCGACCTACTTCGACCAGTTCTACACCAAGCTCATTCGGCACGTCTCCCAGGGGCGGCTGCTCCGGCAGTCCACCCGCGGCGTGCTCCTGGTCGGCGAGGACCGCTACCTGGTGGGCAGCACGGTCGAGGTCCGGGCCCAACTGACCAACTCCCGACTCGCTCCGCTCACCGTGCCCGCCGTCTCCGTCGAGGTCGCGCACAACGGCAGCCCTCCGGCCACCGTGAAACTCCTTGCCGACCCGAGCCGGGAGGGCACGTACCTGGGCCAGTTCCCCGTCCTGAAAGAGGGCGAGTACCGCCTCGAATTGCCCATCCCGGAAAGCCACGAGGAACCCCTGAAGCGGTCGATCCACGTCGTTGTGCCGAAGCTCGAAGACGAGAACCCGCAACGGAACGCCGCCCTGCTGGGCGAGATGGCGGCCAAGACGGGGGGGACCTATTATCCCGAACTGCCGAAGGCCCTGGCCGCCTCGACCCCCGATTCGCTGGTCGAGAAACTCGAAGGCCGCACCCTGACGGAAGTGGTCCCCGTCGCATCCAACCCCCAATGGGAGGAGGATTGGCTGCGGTGGATGATGATAGCCCTTTGCGGGGTCTTGTGCCTGGAGTGGTTGATTCGCCGCCTGGCAAGGTTGGCGTGATAGAATGTATTGACCATGGCCATATCCGAGATCCAAGAGCGGCCGCGACTTTCCCGCCCCGCCGAGCAGGCGCTCGGGGGGCTGCGCCGCGCGATCCGTCGCTATGTCTGGCTGGAAGGGCTCGCCGCCGCCGCGGCCTGGTTGGGGATCGCCTTCTGGACCAGCCTGGCCGTGGACTGGTTCTTCGAGCCGCCGCGGGCCGTCCGCGCGGTGCTCCTGGCCGTGGCCGCGGCGGGCCTCGTCTTCGTCATCCTGCGATTGATCGTCAGCCGCGCGATGGTCCCGCTGGCCGACAGCAGCATGGCGATGCTCCTGGAACGGCGGTTTCCGCAGTTGGAAGACAGCCTGCTCACGTCCGTGCTGCTGTTGCCCCGGCGGCCGGAGGTGGCCGGCTACAACCCCGACATGCTGGCCCGGACCTGCCGCGAGGCCGATCGCCGGCTGGCCGGCCTCCGCGCCGCCGAGGTCTTCGACCCGATGCCGCTCCTGCGGAAGGCCACGGTGGCCGGCTGTCTGGCAGCGATCATCGTACTGTTGGGAGTTTTGGCCCCGGAGGCCCTGGGCGTCTGGCTCCAGCGGAGCGTTCTCTTGAGCGACCGGCTGTGGCCGCGAAAGATCCGCCTGGAGCCGGTCGGGTTCACCGACGGCGTGGCGAAGGTGGCCAGCGGCGCCGACTTCGACCTGCTGGTCCGGGCATTCCACGGCGATACGCTGGTGGCCATCACGCCCAAGCAGGTCGAGATCCGCTACCGCATCGAGGGCGGGCCGAGGAAGCGGCAGTTCATGAACGACCTGGGCAATCCGGCGAACCCCTTGGACGGGCCGGCCGGGACGGTCCTTCGGGAGTACGGCTACACCTTCCGCGCCGTCCTGGCCCCGATGCGGCTGGACATCGTCGGGGGCGACTGTTCCCTCCCCCCCCTCAAGATCGTGGTCGTTCCCAACCCGACGCTTGAATCGATCGAATTGGAGTACCATTATCCGGAATACATGGACCGCCCTCCGGAAACAAAAGCGGTGAAGGGCACGATGGCGGTGCCGCTGGGCACGCGGCCGGTGGTCCACGCCCGCGCCAACAAGCCGCTCCAGTCGGTCCGCGTCGACGACCCGTCGGAGAAGTCGCCGCGGCCGCGGCGGCTGGAGGTGGAGGCCCTGGGCGCCGACGCCAGGCAAGTCGATCTTCCGCTGGCGCCGCTGGAGCGCGACACCACGCTCCTGTTCACGCTCTACGACGCGGACGGGATCAAGAGCCGCGAGGCGATTCCCCTGGTGCTGGCGGCAGTGCCGGACGAGCCGCCGCAACTGGCCGTGCGCCTGACGGGGATCGGCCCCGCCGTCACGCCCCAGGCCCGGCTCCCCCTCGCCGGACAGATCACCGACGACTACGGGATCGACCGGGTGTGGTGGGAGTGCGGCGTGGACCAGCAGAAACCGGTCGAGGTGCTGCTGGCCGCGCTGGCGAAGCATCCGATCAAGTACCCGGCGGGCGATGCGCCCCTGGACGCGGCCTTGGAGGCGCGGGATCTCAATGTCTCGCGGGGCCAGAAGTTGGCCCTCGCGGTCAAGGCTTCCGACCGCTGCACCCTTGGCAAGGGGCCGAACGTCGGCACGAGCGAGACCTGGGTGCTCGACGTGGTCTCGCCCGACGAGCTCCGCGCCATGCTCGAAGCCCGCGAACTGGTCCTCCGGCAGCGGTTCGAGGGGATCGTCCAGGAAGTGACCGAGACGCGGGACCTGCTCTTGCGAATGGACTTTGCGCCCCCCGGGGGCGCGAAAGACGCCGCGCCCAAGGCGGCCCCAAAGAAGTCGGCCGGCGCCGAGCCGGGCGACGAGACGCCCCGGCCGGCCAACCTCTCGCCCGCCGCGCTGGCCGAGCGCCGCACGGAGCGGGTCCTCCAGGCCCTCCAGGCCTGCCGCAAGAACGCCCAGGAAACCCTCGATCTGGCCGAGGCCTTCGACGACATCCGGCAGCAGCTCACCAACAACCGCATCGACACCGAGGAGTTGAAGGAACGGCTCGGCCGGGGTATCGCCGAGCCGCTGCACCGCATCGTCGGGGAAATGTTCTCCGAGCTGGAGCGGCGGCTGGAGACCCTCCAGGCCGCCGTCGCCGACCTGAAGACCGGCCCTGCCCGCCGCGACGCCGCCCGGCAGCAGGCCGACGACATCCTCCTGGCCATGCGGAAGGTCCTCGCCCGAATGGTCGAACTGGAAGATTTCAACGAAGTGGTGGAAAGGCTCCGCACGATCATCCAGAAGCACGAAGAGATCATCAAGCGGACCAAGGAGCGTCAGAAACAAGGAATCCGGAACCTATCGGAGGAATAGCCATGGCTGGACGATTATCACCCTTCACACTTTTCGTATTCCGACGCGCCGGGCAAGCCCGGCCGCTAAACACCCTATTGAAACTCGTCACCGGCGCGATGCTGCTCGCGTCGGCCGTTGCGCTCGGGGCGGATCCGAAGCCGAAACCCGACGCCAAGCCGCCCGTGAGCCTCCCCGTCGAGGAGCAAGTGCTGGCCGACCAGTTCACCGACCTGGAAAAGGTGCTGGTTCGGATGCGTGACTTGACTCGCGCCAGCGACCCTCGCCGCGCCGTGCTCCTGGAGAAGGCCCTCAAGGAAAGCGGCCAGCGCCAGATCCATCAAAGCCTGGAGGAGATCATCCAATCGCTCCAGAAGGAGCAGTTCTCCACCGCCCTGGAGGGCCAGACGAAGGTCAGCCAGGACCTCAACGCGCTGCTGGAGTTGCTCTTGAGCGAGAACCGCGCCAAGCGCATCGAGTCGGAAAAGGCCCGCTATCGAAAGTATCTCGAACGCATCAACCGGCTCATCCAGGAACAGAAGGATGTCCAGGGCCGTACTGCCGGCGGCGACGACCCCAAGGGCCTCTCCGGCCAGCAGGGCGGCCTTGCCGACAAGACCGGCGACCTTTCCAAGGATATCCGGAAGAACGAAGAAGGCAAGAGCGACGGCAAAGGCGAAGCCGACCGCTCGCGGCTTAGCAAGGCCGAAGGCAAAGGCGAGGGCAAAGGCGAGGGCAAAGGCGAAGGCAAAGGCGAAGGCAAAGGCGAAGGCAAAGGCGAAGGCAAAGGCGAAGGCAAAGGGGAAGGAAAAGGCGAAGGCAAGGGTGAAGGAAAAGGTGAAGGCAAAGGTGAAGGAAAAGGCGAAGGCAAGGGTGAAGGAAAAGGCGAAGGCAAGGGTGAAGGAAAAGGCGAAGGCAAGGGGGAAGGTAAAGGCGAAGGCAAGGGGGAAGGTAAAGGGGAAGGTAAGGGCGAAGGCAAGGGTGGAGGCAAAGGACAAGGCAAGGGGCAGGGCAGTGGGCAAGGGCAAGGCCAGGGGCAAGGCGGCGACGACGCGCCGCCCCAGGCCCAGCCTCAGGGCCCGCAGGACGAGAACCCCGTTCGCAAGCGGCTCGACGCCGCTCGCCAGCGCATGGAGGAGGCCCGGCGGCGGCTCGACGAGGCCAAGCGCACCGGCGCCGTCGAGGAGCAGGAGAAGGCCCTCCGCGAGCTCCAGCAGGCCAAGGCCCAGCTCGAAGAGATCCTCCGCCAGCTCCGCGAGGAGGAAATCAAGCGGCTCCTGGCCATGCTCCAGGCCCGGTTCCAGGAAATGCTCCGGCTCGAGCGGTTGGTCTACGAGGGCACGGTCCGGCTCGACAAGGTCCCCGTGCCCGAGCGAAGCCACAACCACGAGATCGAGTCGGGGCGGCTCAGCAACAAGCAGACGGAGATTGTCGTCGAGGTGGACAAGGCCCTGACGCTGCTCCACGAGGAGGGCAGCGCGGTGGCCCTGCCCGAGGCCGTCCAGCAGATGCGCGACGACATGCAGCAGGTGGTCCACCGCCTGGCGCAGGGGAAGGTGGAGAGCGTCACGCAGGCCATCGAGCTGGACATCATCGCGGCGTTGGAGGACATCATCGACGCCTTGAAGAAGGCCCAGAAGGACAAGGACGACAAGAGCAAGCCGCAGCCGCAGCCGCCCGGCCAGCCGCAGGAACCGCCCTTGATCGAGTTCCTGGCCGAGTTGAAGATGATCCGGGCCTTGCAGATCCGGGTCAATCGCCGGACCGAGCGCTATTCGAAGCTGATCAAGGGGGAGCAGGCCGACCAGGCCGACCTCCTGGACGCCCTCGAGCGGCTTGCCGAGCAGGAGCAGCGGATCCACCGCGTTACAAGAGACCTCGAACTGGGGAGGAACCAATGAACGGGAAAGATAATTGCAAATTGAGAATTGCAAATTGCAAATTGCAAATTGCACACATCCTCGTTCCCACGGTCCTCCGTGGGAACGCCCTGTCTGCGACGCTCCGCGTCGCTACCGGCGACGCGGAGCGTCGCGAGAAGCCGGTTCCCACGCGGAGCGTGGGAACCAGGAATCCCCGGCGTGCCTTGTTCAATTTGCAATTTGCAATTTGCAATTTGCAATTTGCAATGCTCCTGGCCCTCGCGCCGGCCGTGGCCTTCTCCGCCATCGTCGCGCCCGCCCCGCCCGACGCCATTCCCAAGGCGCCGGCATGGCAGATGCCGCGGGCCCAGGAGGTGCGGGCCCGGGCCGTCGAGTGGCTCCAGAAGGCCGCCGCGGATGCCCAGGGCCGGGCCAAGGCCGAGGCGATCTGGACCGGCGTCTCCGACAAGACCGCCGGCATGGATCTGCTCGATCGGCTGTCCGCCACCTTCGCCCTGGCCGACTCCCGGGCTGCCCGGCTGATCGAGGTTTGCTCCAAGCCGCGTGCCGCGGCCATCCTGCCCAGCCAGGCCTGGTTGACCGACCCCAAGACGCCGCCCTGGGAGGCCGCCAATCTCCGGCTCCTCTACGGGCGGTGGCTCGTCCAGGGCTTCTGGTTCGACGAGGCGATCGAGCAGTTGGCCGGGCTCAAGCCCGAGGACGTGGTCGCCCCCGCCGAGTTGCTCTTCTTCCAGAGCGTCGCCTATCACCGGCTGCTGCGGAAGGACGAGGGGCTCAAGGCGCTCGATCAACTGCTTGACGGGGCCGAGGGCAGCCCCCGGCGCTACGTTGCCGTGGCGATCTTGATGCAGGCCGACCTCAAGGGGCTCGAGCCGGATACGCTCGATCACATCGCCCGGCGGATGGACGACATCGAGCGGCGATTGGACCTGGGCCGCGCCGGCCCCAAGGTCCGCAAGGTCGAGGACGGCGTGGTCGAGTCGCTCGACAAGCTGATCAAGAAGATTGAAGACCAGCAGAAGCAACAGCAGTCGCAAGGCGGCGGCGGGGCGCTTCAGTCCCGGAGCCCCGCCCCCAAGAGCGCCCTGTTGGCGGGCCGCGGCCCCGGCGAGGTCGCCCGGAAGAACATCGGCAACAAGAGCGGCTGGGGCGATCTCCCGCCGAAAGAGCGCGAGGAGGCCCTCCAGCACCTCGGCCGCGAATTCCCCGCCCACTACCGCGACATCGTCGAGCAATACTTCCGCCGCCTGGCCGCGGAAGAAGGAAGTGAACACAAGTAGAATAACATGTTCCCCCTTGTACTGGTCCTGGCCCTGTCCGCCGCGCCCACCTTCGAGGTCCAACCGCTGGACGGCCCGCGAGTGGCCGGCCGGCTTGTCGGGCTCGACGACAAGCAGGTGACGCTCGAAACGCCCGCCGGCCGCGCGTCTCTGGACATCCAGAAGGTCGCCTCGATCGCGGCCGCCCAAAAGCCCGCGCCCCTGGCGGCCAAGGTCTGGATCGACCTGGTCGAGGGCTCGACGCTTGCGGCCGAAGAGTACACAGTCCATGACGGCGGCGCGCGGATCGCGCTGGCGGGTGGCGACGTGCTGGAGCTGCCGGTCCGTGAAGTCGCCGTCGTCCGCCTCCAGAACGGTCCCGAGCCGATGGCCGCCCAGTGGGCCCGCATCCTCAACCTGAAGCTCCAAAGCGACGTGCTCGTGGTCGCGAAGGCCGACAGCACGGACTACCACAAGGGCGTCCTCCACGACGTAACCGAGAAGCAGGTCCGCTTCGAGCTGGACGGCGAGTCGCTGGACGTCAAGCGGAGCAAGGTCTACGGACTCATCTACTACCACGCCGCCGGCCAGCCGCCGCACGAGGAAGCCTGCGCCGTCACGGACGCCGGGGGCTCGCGGTGGTCGGCCCGGTCGTTGCGGTTCTCCGACGACAAGTGGGAGTGGACCACGGCCGGCGGGCGGACCATGCGCCGGGCGGCGGACGCCGTCGTCGCCGTGGACCTGTCGCAGGGAAAGATCATCTGCCTGAGCGATCTGAAGCCCGATTCCGCCACGTATACGCCATACTTCGGCATGGAGAAGGAGCTGCCCGCCCGGCTGGAATTCTTCCGCCCGCGGCAGGACCAGAACATGGAATCGAAGCCGCTCAAGATCGGCGGCAAGACGTACCCCAAGGGGTTATGGCTGCACAGCCGGACCGAGATGGTCTACACGCTGCCGGGCCGGTTCAGCCGTTTCGAGGCGGTGGCGGGAATCGACGACGAGGTCCGCCCCCGCGGGCACGTCCACCTGCTGATCCGCGGCGACGACAAGGTGCTGGTCGATACGGCCCTCCGCGGCACGGACAAGGATCAGGATAAGCCCAACCTTATTACGGCCGATCTCTCGGGCGTCCGCCGGCTGGTGATCCTCGCGGATTACGGCGACGACCTCGATGTGGCCGGCCATCTCGACCTGGGCAATGCGAGGTTGATCAAGTGAGAATTTCATACGACGCAGAAGACCCCCCCCATGGCAATGGGGGGGCTTTCAACGAAACTCGTGTGCCACTGCTTCGTAGAAGCAGCGCGGTCCTTTGGGCCGTCCTGTTCTTCTCCTGCCTCTCGCCGGCGCGGGCCGATGCCCCGGCCCCGGCCGTCCTGGAGGCCGAGGCCCAGCGGATCGCCGTCATGGCCAAGGTGAAGCCGACGGCGGTGGCCATCTTCGACGCCGCCGGTCAAGGGGGCGGTTCCGGCGTGCTGATCTCCCCCGACGGGTTCCTCCTGAGCAACTTCCACGTCGCGCGGCCTTGCGGCAACGCCATGAAGTGCGGGACCCCCGACGGCCGCGTCTGGGACGCCGTGGTCGTGGGCCTGGACCCCACCGGCGACGTCGCGTTGATCAAGCTCCTGGGCCGCGACGATTTCCCGCACGCCGACCTCGGCGACAGCGACCAGCTCCGCGCGGGCGACCCGGTCTTCGCCATGGGGAACCCCTTCCTGCTGGCCACCGATTTTCAGCCGACGGTCACCTGGGGCATCGTCTCCGGCGTACACCGCTACCAGCCGCCCGACGGCACGCTGCTGGAGTACGCCGACTGCATCCAGACCGACGCTTCGATCAATCCGGGCAACTCGGGCGGCCCGCTGTTCGACGCCCAGGGCCGCCTGGTGGGCATCAACGGCCGGTGCTCGTTCGAGAAGCGGGGCCGCGTCAGCGTCGGCGTCGGCTACGCGATCTCGATCAACCAGATCAAGAACTTTCTCGGGTCGCTCCACAGCGGCCGCATCGTGGACCATGCCACGCTGGGGGCCCGCGTCGCAACGGAGGACCAGGGCCGCGTCCTGGTGACCGACGTGCTGGAGCAGTCCGACGCATACCGCCGCGGCCTGCGGGTCGACGACGAGGTCATCGCCTTCGGCGGCCGGCCGATTGCTACAGCCAACGCCTTCAAGAACGTGCTGGGCACCTTTCCCAAGGGGTGGCGCGTACCGCTGAGTTTCCGCCGCGAGGGCGAGCGCCGCGACGTGCTGGTCCGCCTGGCCGGCGTCCACGCCCAGGAAGACCTTATCCAGAAGGCCGCGGGCCGGCCGCCGCAGATCATGCCCTTGCCCAAGCCGGCGCCGGACGAGGAGGGCAAGCCCGAGCCCGAGCGCAAGGACAAGAAGAAAATCGAGTTGAAACCGGCCCCGAAACCCCGCGGGCAGAAGCCCGGCGGGCAGAAGCCCGGCGGGCAGAAGCCCGGCGGGCCGAAGCCCGGCGGGCCCATGCCACTGAACGTTCACCTTCCCCCGCCACCGATGCCGGAGGCGGTCAAGAGAGTCTTCGAGGAGAAGCACGGCTACGCCAACTACTACTTCAACAAGATCGAGCAACTCCGCGTATGGAAGGCATGGCAGGCCCGGGGCGACTTCAAGGACCTCGCCGGGAGGTGGACGCTCCAGGGGCATCTCCAGTCGGGCTCGGCGTACCGGCTGCGGCTCGGGGCCGCGGACGCGGTCTTGGAGGCCCCGGCCGGAGACTTCAAATGGACGCCGGCCGCGGAGGCCGCCTCGCTTCCGCCGCCCGGCACCGGAGGGCTGCTGCCCGCCTTGCACCTCTGGCGGCGGCTGGCCGTGGAAGGCCCCCAGGCTTTTGGCGAGGTCTACTACCTCGGCACCGCCCCGTGGCCCGGTCGCGATGGCCTGGCGTTCGGCCGCGACGCCCAAACGGACGTGATCGTCGTCTCCGACCGCGGAGTCGAGTCCCGGCTCTACTTCGATCCGGTCGAAGGCGATCTCCTGGCCTTGGAGCGGTATCCCGACGAGCACGCCGATCCGTGCGAGCTCTATTTTTCCGAGTATCACGAGGTGGACGGCCGCTTCTTGCCCGGACGCATCGAGGTCCGCTACGGAGACGATCGCTACGGCGTACTGAAGCCGAGCGACTACGTCCTGGAAAGGGCGCCGAGCAAGCCATGACGAACTCGACGACTTGTTTAGCGGGCGGGCTTGCCCGCCGTGTTGAAGCACGGTTCTTGTCACCTATCGCACGGCGGGCAAGCCCGCCCGCTAAACAATGGTTTACGACGGCACTGCGCCGTTCTACGGGCGTCACCGCCATGCTGGCGCTCTTGGCGTCGCTGGCGGCGGCGCGGGCCGCCCCGATCGCCGACGTCATCGACCGGGCGCAGAGCAAGATCGTGAAGATTTACGGGGCGGGCGGGTTCCGCGGCATGGAGCACTACCAGAGCGGCATCCTCATCTCGCCCGAAGGACACATCCTCACCGTGCTCAGCTACGTGCTCGATACGGACCACGTCAGCGTAACGCTCTACGACGGCCGCCGCTACGAGGCGAAACTGCTGGGGGCCGATCCCCGCCTGGACGTGGCCGTGCTCAAGATCGACGGGGCGGACCTGGCCTGCTTCGACCTGGGCAAGGCGGTCGGACTCACCAGCGGCGCGGGCGTGCTGGCCCTGAGCAACCTGTTCGGCGTGGCCACGGGGAACGAGCCCGCCAGCGTGCAGCACGCCACGGTCTCGGCCGTGGCGCGGCTGGAGGCCCGGCGCGGCACGTTCGAGACCCCGTACCACGGGCCCGTCGACGTGCTGGACGTGACCACGAACAACCCCGGCTCGGCCGGCGGCGCCCTGGTGACCCGCCGCGGCGAGCTGGCCGCCATGCTCGGCAAGGAACTCCGCAACTCGCTCAACAACACGTGGCTCAACTACGCGATCCCGATCGGCGAGTTGCGCCCTTCGGTCGAGGCGATCCGTTCGGGCAAGTTCGTCGCCGGGCCCGTGGAAACCCCGGAAAAGACCCCGGCGCACCCGGCGACGCTTGCCTCGCTGGGGATCATACTCGTGCCGGACGTGCTGGAGCGGACGCCCGCCTTCGTCGACGCGGTTCGCCCCGGCTCGCCCGCCGCCCGCGCCGGACTGCTGCCGGACGACCTTATCTTGTTGGTGGGCGGCCGGCTGACGCAATCCTGCAAGGCGCTCGAAAAGGAACTCCGGTTGGCCGACCGCGACGAGCCGGTGAAACTGACGGTGCTCCGCGGCCAGGAGCTCTCCGACGTGACGTTGCAGGGGGAGAGGGATTAGGGATTAGGGATTAGGGATTAGGGATTAGGAGCCGCTTGCGGCTTCGCACTGCCCTCCGCCTCACTGGTTCAACTCTTCTTCCACGCGGGCCAATTGGGTCTCGAACTGCTGGTCGATCGTGCCGAAGCGGGTTTCCAGGCGGCAACCGCCCGGCGTGACGGCGGCGTCCGGGGCGATCTCGACCTCGCCCAATCCGCTCATCTCGGCCGCCAGCGTGCGCACCTGGTCGCCCATCGCCTGCTGGTCGGCCGGGTTCAGATGGATCGACACCTGCGGGCTGCCGACGGCCAGCTCCAGCGCCTCGCGGACCAGGGCCAACGGGATCTCCGGCTGGCGGGTGAGCTCGCGGCGGATCAGCCGCCGGGCGATGGCCGCCGCCACGTGTACCCCGCAGGCCTCCCAATGCGCCAGCCAGGCCTGCTTGGCCTGCCGGATGTCTTCGACCGCCTGGGCCAGCGCGGGCAGGGTGCCCGCCAACTGCTTCCGGATCACCTCCTCGACGCCCAGCAGGGCCGCGTGCTGCCCTTCCTTTTCGGCCTGCCGGCGGATGGCATCGGCCGCGGCGCGGGCCTCGGCGACGATCTTGGCGGCCTCGACGCGGACTCCGTCGAGGTACCGCCGCGCGTCGGCGGCCATGTCGTCGAAATTGAAGGCCGCGCCGCTGGTGCCGGGGTGGTTGTCGGTC
>JBEKCP010000023.1:0-23255 GCA_050014815.1 Thermoguttaceae bacterium
AGCATAATCATTGTCTGGACTGCCGGCCGTTTTCCCTTGCCGGTTCTCGTATTCTTCCGCGGAGGGCCCAGGTCGTGAATCTCCAGGACATTCTCAGCGTCAAGGGAACCGCGGTCTACACGACGCCGCCCGAGGCCACGCTGGCCGAAGTCGTCGTCCGCATGGTCGAGCATAAGGTCGGGGCCCTGCTGGTCTGCCGCCGGGACCTGGAGCACGGGGAGCAGTTGGTGGGCATCGTGACGGAGCGGGACCTGCTCCGGCTGTTCGCCGCCGGCCGGTGCGCGTTGGCGGAGATCCGGGTGGGCGATGTCATGACGACCGACCTGGTCACGGCGTCCCCCACCGACCTTGCGGTCGACCTGATGGGCGTGATGACCAACCGGCGGATTCGTCACGTGCCCGTCCTGTTCGAGGGCCGCCTGGTGGGCATAGTCTCGATCGGCGACCTGATGAAGGCCCAGCACGAGCACCTGGCCGTCGAGAACCGGTTCATGCGGGACTACATTCAAGGATGAAGGAGAGGATAAGGATGAAAGCCGCTTCCGGCTTCGCACCTCCATCCTTTTCCTTTCACCCGCCAATGGAACTATTTCGCGGTCTGCCGCGTCCAATTATGATGTTCGGCGGGGGGATTCCCGCTGCGCGCTTTCAGCCTTCCGCAGGAGCCGTCCCATGTTGACCTACACCGTCCGCATTGTATCCGCCGGCGTGGCGGCCTCCGTCCTCATAGGGGCCTGGCTCTGGAACCACGTCGGCTCGACCGAAGCGGCCGATCTGGGCCGGGCGCCCCAGTCCGCGGCCGCCGCCGATACCCCCGAACACACCCTCACCGAAGACGGCCGGATCGGCAAGGTGACCGACGTCCAGGGCATGGTCATGCTGCGGCCGGCCACCGCGAGCCGCTGGAGCCCCGTGGCCGAGCGCCTGCTTCTGCGGCCCGGCGATTGGGTCCGCACCGACCTCCGCGGCGCCAACGCCGCGACGCTCCGCCTGGTCAAGGACACCCGCGTGATCCTCGGCCCCGGGTCGCTGGTGGAGTTGGTCGGGCCCGGCGAGATCCGGGTGGCTGACGGCGAGCTGAAAGTTGCCGCCGCACCCAAGCACCCGATCAAATTGATCGGCCCCGACGGCGCAACGCTGCTTGCCGAAAGCGTTCATCTCAACTCCGTCTACGGCGTGAGGCAGGGCCGGCTCACGGCGGTCCACAAGGAGCCGCTCTGGCTCCGCGGCTATGAAGGCAAGACCGCCAACGAGTCGATCGGGTCGCTCGTGGCCAAAGTGGACGGCCGGAACGTGCCGCTTTCGGTCGGCTACCACAAGGTGGCCGTCGACATCCGCGACCAGATCGCGCGGACCTCGATCGAGGAGTCGTTCGTCAACCGCACCGACGGCACGCTGGAAGGCGTCTTCTTCTTCCCCCTGCCGCAAGACGCCTCGATCGCCGGTTTCGGCATGTGGATCGGAGAGCGGCTCGTCGAGGCCGACGTGGTCGAGCGAGAGCGGGCACGCGAAATCTACGAGACCATCCTCCGCGAGCGGCGCGATCCGGGCCTCTTGGAATGGTCCGGCGGCAACATCTTCAAGGCCCGCGTGTTCCCCATCCTCCCGCACTCCGAGAAACGCATCAAGATCACCTACACCCAGGTGCTCCCGTTGGCGGGCGGGGCGTACCGCTATCAGTACGCCCTCGAGAGCGAGATGCTGCGGCTGAACCCGTTGCGGCAACTGGAGATCGACGTGAAAGTGACCTCGGCGATCCCGCTTCGCAGCGTGACCTGCCCGACGCACGCGACCCGCAACGCGATGACTGGGCATTCGGCCCACGTCGAGTTCTCGGCCCAGGAGTACACGCCGACGCAGGACTTCGAGGTGGTGGTCGAGGTGGAAGGGCGGCAGAGGGAGGTCGTCCTGATCCCGCACCGCCGGGGCGACGACGGTTATTTCATGGTCCAGATCACCCCGCCCTCACCCGACGGCCAGTGGCGGCGCGAGTTGGTGGCCGACGGCGAGCCCATGGAACTCTTGTTCCTGGCCGACACCTCGGCCTCGATGGATGGGCCCAGCCGCAAGGCCCAGGCCGAGGTGATCGCCGCGATCCTCGCCTCGCTGACCGAAAAGGACCGGGTGAACCTGGCCGCCTGCGACGTCGATTGCCAGTGGGTCTTTGCCCGGCCGGCCCCGGCCGACGCCAAGAACGTCGAGCAGGCCCGCCAGTTCCTTGCCGCCCGGACCTCGCTGGGCTGGACCAATCTCGACGTGGCCATCGCCTCGGCCTTGAAGCAGGCCGGTCCCAAGGCCCACATGCTCTACCTCGGCGACGGGATCGTAACGGGCTACTCCCCTCTCCCTCCGGGAGAGGGGCAGGGGGTGAGGGGGCAGGGGGTGAGGGCCGTCCCGCGCGCCGAAGGGGACAGTCCCGTTTTCGCTCAGGCGAAAGCTGGGACAGTCCCCGCCGACCCAGCGGCCTTCGTCAAGCGGCTGCGACGTCTGACCGAGGGCAAGCCCGGCACGTTCCATTCCATCGCCGTCTCCAGCAGTTTCGAGCCGGGCGTGATGAAGGCCATCGCGGCCGCGGGCGGCGGATCGTTCCACCAGGTGACCGGCTCCCGCGGCCCCCAGGCCGTCGCCCTGGAACTCCTGGCCGAGATGACGCAGCCGGTTCTCCGCGACCTCCGGGTCGAGTTCCGCGGCCTCCGCGTTGCCCGGGTCTACCCCGAGCAGCTCCCCAACCTGCCGCTGGGCACGCAGCAGATCCTCCTGGGCCGCTACCTGCCCGGCGACCGCGACCAGCAGGGCGAAGTGATCGTCACCGGCACGCAGTCGGGCAAGCCGGTCCGCTACGCGGGGAAGGTCGCGTTGCCGGAGGGGTCAGTAGTCAGTAGTCAGTTGTCAGTTGCAACTAACAACGGACCACGGACAACGGACGATGCCAATTCCTTCATCCCGCGGCTCTGGGCCCGCATGCACCTGGATGCCCTCTTGGAGCAGGGCGGCTCGCCGGCCATCCGCGACGAGATCATCGCGCTCTCCGAGGAGTACAACATCATCACGCCCTACACGTCGCTGTTGGTCCTGGAGAGCGATGCCGACCGCGAGCGGTTCAAGGTGAAGAGCCGGTTCCAGATGCGCGACGGCGAAAAATTCTTCGCCGAAGGCCGCGATACGGCCAACTGGGAGCTCGTCCAGCAGCAGATGAAGCGGGCCGGCGCCTGGCACCTCGGCCTCCGCCGCGACGTCCTCCGGCAACTGGCTACGCTGGGCCGCAACCCTCAGGTGTCCAGTGGGCACCTGGGAACAACGACCACCACGGATTTCGACAGCCTCATCAGCCTAATCAACTCCACCGTCGCCCCCAGGAGTTGGGGCGACAACTCCGCCTCCGGGTTCATCAGCCCCTTCGGGGCGAACCTAAGCCTCGTCGTTGATCAGTCCGAGAGCATGGCTTTCCATGACCGGCGTACGGCCGGCCCGTGGGAGGAATCGGGTCGCGCATTCGATCCGATCACGGCAATGGAAACTGTCGATGCCGACACCGCGCCGGTTGATGCCCCCGCGGCCGCCATGGCCCCGCTCCCAGCGCTAACCCCCGAGGAGGAAGAACCCGTTGGCGGGCAAGCCGAGGGAAAGAAGCAAGGCGAAGTCGACGCATTGCAGCAGGCCGGCGAAAGACTGGAGGAAAATGGCGACTCAGAGGATCTCAAGAGGCCCCAAGATGCCGCGGCCGCCGTCTACAAGACAAGAGAGGCTTTTGCGTCGATGTCGGCGTTCTCCATCGAGTTCCCCGACGTCGGGGGCGAGGACCGCCCGAAAAACTTGGGGCTGTCCATGGGTGAGATCTCCTACGGCGGCGGCGGGTATTTTGAGCGAGCCCTCCACTGCTATGCTATAGCGAAGCCTGTCTGGGAAACCACCCAGCAATCCATGGCCTGGCTGGATCAACTGTTCCCCGCCGTGCCACCGGCCGTGGCGCCGAGCGAGCAGAAGACCAACTGGCCGCCCGAGGCGCGGGCCCTGGCCCGGAGCCTCCTGCACGACGACGCCCTGTTGGGCTTCAACCAAGGCGTCAAAATCGACCGCCAGGTCGAGGGTTACGATGCCTCGACCGCCGCCCTGCAGAGCCGCTCGCGGACGCTCGGCCTGGCCTCGCCCAATGCGTGGCTCGCCCGTTGCGAGGGCGACCGCAGCGCAACGACGGTGGCCTGGTGCGACGAGAAGGAGCGGGGCACACTCTCGAAGGCGTTCCTCCTGGGCCGCCTGCGGAAGTCGAAGCCCGCCGACCTGGGCCGCCTGCCGCCGGAAATCGCCTCCGACGTGCCGTTGGACCAGACCTACGCCGCCTGGCCGGTCACAATGAAGCCCCAGGGCAACGATCGCACGCTCCTGGTGCTCACCGGGCCGGGCGACAGCAAGCCGGAGGTCCGCATCCTCGTCGACACCGCGCGGAAAGTGATCCTGCGGATCGAGTATTTCAATCAGGATGCGATCTCTTCCACAACGGTTTACGACAACTTCGTCGAAGTGGCCGGCGCATGGCGCCCGACCCGCACCGAGACGCTCGACGCGAAGGGCCGCCGGCTCTCGCTCACCAGGCACGCGTACACGGTCCTGGCGGCCGGCGAGTTCGGCCGCCTCTGGAAAGAGGAGCTGGCCGGCCGCGATCAAGTGCAGTTCCTCCACGAGCCGCTGCCGCGGCTGGTCGAGGCCAAGAAGCGGCTTGCGCAGGAAGGGGACAGTCCCATTTTCGCAGGGCGAAAATCGGGACAGTCCCCCGGCAAGGCCGGCTTCGAGGACCAGGTGGCCATGCTCCTGCACTTCCAGGCCACCGGGCAATGGGACCGCGTGCTCGGGCATCTGGCGGCCGCCGAAAGACTCTCCGGCAAGCCGGGCATGCGGTGGGTCCGCGGCAGCGTGATGAACCTCGCCCGCCGCCGCGACGAGGTCAAGCGGCAGTACTTCGACGAAGCCCGCAATCTGGCGCAAAGCCCGCCGACTGCGTCGGCGGGATCGGCGGAGGCAAACGCCCTCACCCCCGGCCCCTCTCCCGGTCGTGCCGAAACGGCACGCGGGAGAGGGGAGACGACGGGCGACGCCCTCTTCCTCGCCGGCTACCTCGAAGGCCAGACCTCCGGCATCCTTGAAGCCAACGAGATGCTCGCACTGCTGGACCTCCTGAAGCCCGTCTACCGCGACCAGCCCGCCTACCTCGAAACCCTGAAGGACTGGGAAGGCCGCCGGGCCGATCTGCTGGAACAGACGGGCCAGTTCCAAGAGGTCCTGGCCTACCGCCGGCGGCTGGCCGAGGGGCATCCCAAGGACGCCGCGCTACAGGTCCGCTACGCCCGAACACTCTCCGGTTCCGGCGATTTCGACGCCGCCTACGCCTGGCTCGACCGGGCGGTCCGCTCCAACGCCGGGCTGGAAAAAGGGGACAGTCCCCATTTGCCGGAACGGCCCGGAGGGTGCTTCGCACAAATGGGGACTGTCCCCTTTTTCCTCCCGTTGCGGACCACTTGCGCCGACATGCTCCGCAGCGAGGGCCGCTACGCCGAGCTGGTCGATTACCTGGCCGATTGGATCAAGCAGAACCCGCCGGTGCAGGACGCCTACTCACAGTATCTCAGCGCGCTAGTCTGGGCCGACCGCGCGAAAGAAGCCGACGCGACGATCGCCGCGTGGCTGAATTTATCGCAAAGCCCCCCGACTGCGTCGGGGGGGTCTCCTGACGAGCAGCGCCTCCGCGCCGCGGTAGCCCAGGCGATGGGCCAGGGCTACAACCTCTGGTCGAACCGCATGGACGAGAAATGGCAGCGGCCGCTGGCCGATACGGCGCTGGCCCTGGCCCGGCATCCCACGCTCGCGTCGATCGCCGACCAGATCATGGGCCAGTGGCAGTTCCAGCAGAGCGACGAGTGCCGCCGGGTCCGCCGGGCCGCCCTGCGGGCCCTTCGCGACGAAATCGAGAAGCTCCCGCCCGAGCAAATCCAGCGGTTCGTCAATTGGATCTCATCGAACGATCCGGCGGTCGAGCTGCCCGAGTGGAAGAAGATCGCCGAAGGGCTGCGGCGCCGCTGGGACGCCGAGCCGAGGCGCGAGGTGCGGAGCCAGCTCGGCGGGACCCTTATCGGCGTGCTCGGCCACCTGGGGCCGCAGGAAACGCTCGCCTTCCTCCGCAAGCAGCTTGAAGAGGCATCGCCCGACGATCGGCCCGGCTATGCGCGGCAACTATTCGACGCGCTCCTCGGCCAACGGTGGTCCGGGGTGTCCGAGAACGAAGCGTTCGGGCTCTTGGAACGCCTGTCCGGCGGCCAAACGCCCGTCGATCGCTTGAGGGAGCAGGTCTCCGCGCTCATGCGATTGGACGACGCCATGGTGCAGGCCCGGTTCCAGGCGGCCATGGCCAAGGTCGAGCATCCCGAGAAGCTCACGCGGACCGAACTCCGCGCGAAGCAGGCGGAGAACATGAAGCTCGCCCGCGAGGGTTTTGCCGACCGGCTCCGCCAGGCGTCGGCCAACGCCCCCGAGAAACTCATCCCCTGGATGACCGTGGAGCGGCTCTATCTCGACATACACGCCGGCCGCCGCCTCGATCGGGTGGCCGACGAGTGTTTTGAGTTGCTGGGGCCGCCGACGCCGCCGGCCGCCGCGGAGGACCCCATGGCGGCGGTCGATTCGCTCCTGCGGCACCGCGCGCTGGTGATGCTCATCAACATGGCCGCCCGCTCAAACTCCCCTCTCCCTCCGGGAGAGGGGCCGGGGGTGAGGGCGACGAAACCCCCCGACGCAGTCGGGGGGCTTTGTGATCGTGTAATCGATTACCTCGAAAAGCGCGTCAAGGCCGAGCCGGAAAACCCGGGTTGGAAACTCATGGAATACCAGGTGCTCATCGCCCTGGACCGCCCCAACGACCTCCGCAAGAAACTCCAAGAGTGGATCGACGCCGGAGACCCGGCCAACTACTGGTCGCTGGCCTTGGGCTACCTCCTGGCCGAAGAGGGACGCCTGCGGGAGGCCGTGAAACTCCTTGAGGCCGTTCGCGACGCCGACGAGCTACGCGGGCCCGACTACCGCGCGCTGGCCGCTTGGTACCAGGTGCTCGACCGCCGCGAGGACCACGACCGGGCGATCATCGACGCCCTGAAAGTCGCCGGCGAGTACCAACTGAGCAATTGGATCTCGCGCAAGCTGGGCCCCTGGCAGCGCGACTGGTCCACGACCAAACAGCCGCCGCCGCGGGAACTCGACCGCGAGGTGCCGCTGGCCTTCGTCGCCCTGTTGGAAAAATCCACCACGCCAGAGGACTACACCCATCAGCTCCGGGCGTTCTACCAAGCCACGCGGGACTTCCGCCTGCTGGGGGCCCTGGCCGACGGCATGATCGGCCACACGCCCGGCCAGGTCTATCCGCTCCTGCAGAACCTCGGCTCGCTCCTGGGCGATATTCACGACGAGGCCACGGCCGACACGCTCGTCGAGCGGCTCGGGGAAGTCCGCAAGCGGGCGACGACGCCGATCGACCGCCGGGCCCTGGACCTGCTGGAGATGCTCGTCGAGCGCCGCGCGGCCGAGTTGCAGAACCAGCCCGGCCCCCACGCCCAGCGAGCGCTCGGCTCCCTCGCGAGGGCCTGGAAGCACGAGTGGTCCGCCGGCGAGCCACGCCTCATGGCCGAGCTATTGGCCTCGCTCGGCGCGATCGCGCAGAAGGACCTGGCCGCCGAGCAGGTCCGCCGGCTGGAAGAAATAGGTGAGAAGAGTGAGAAAGGGGAGAAGGATGAGAAGGGAGAGACGAGTGACATCGACCGGCTGCACATCCGCTACTGCCTGGCCCGAACCTACTGGGCATACGGGCGGCAGGAGGAGGCGATCGACCGGCTCACCGCCGCACTGGGCCAGTACCAGGCTGTCTGCGGCGGCCGGCTGGGGGCCGCCGTGAACGACATCCTGGGCACGCTCATCTCCTGCCTGGAAAGCCGCGGCCAGTACGTCCGTGCGGAGAACTATTTGAAAGACCAGCTCCAGCACCCGGCGAACCAGCAGCAGCGCTGGTGGCTCTCGGACCGCCTCTGGCAGGTCTGCCACAACGCCTTGACGGCCGGCGGCGAGGTCTCGCTGGGCCGTGGCGAGCCGCTCTACCGGGCCATCGAGGCCGGCCTGCGCAAGGACCTCGGCGCCCCCGACCAGAACTACCGTACGCAACTCGTCGGCCGTTTGTGCGGCGTCTACCGGACGGCGACCCAGCAGAAGTTGCCCGGCGTGGCCAACGACCTCCGGAAGTTCGCCTTCGAGCGGTTGCCGCAGGTCCTCTTGCGGCAGACCAACGGCTACGACGAGATGGTGTCCAATACGGCCCAGACGCTCCACGACCTGGCTGGGCCGAAGGACGGTCTGGCACTCTTGGTTTGGCACGCCGAGCACGAACCCGCCTGGTTCCAGAACAACTACCAGGACGTCTGGAGCCGGCACGGCTCCACCATGGGTCAATGGCGATTCGAGACCCCCAACCTCGGCGACCTTGAGCCGCGGCTCTTGGCGGTCGTACTCGGCGAATTGCGGCGGGACCTCCGCTCGCGGCAGCACAGATACGAGCCCATCTACGACCAGCGATACTCCTCTAATCATTACTGGCGGGAAAAGGAGGCCGACTTCGCCCGCACTGCCGAGGAAGTCCTCGCCACCGGCAAGGACTCCAGCGGAAAAAGGGGACAGTCCCCATTTGTGCGAAGCACCCTGCGGGCCGTTCCGGCAAATGGGGACTGTCCCCTTTTTCCGGCGACGGACTCCAGCGCCGCGGTCACCTATATCACCGAGTACATATTCTTCGGCGTCAACCGGCAGGACCGGGCGATCGCGGTCCTCCTGGACGCCCACCGCCGCGAGGTGCTCGACGAGGGCGGCCAGTCGCAGCTCGTCCGGTTCCTGCACGCGCGGGGCCGCTTCGCCCAGTCCATCGCGATCCTCGAGCCGCTGGTCAGCCGCCGGCCGGATAACCTCGATTACCGCGTCTGGCTCGTGCACGCCTACCACCAGACGGGCCAGCCGAAGCGGCTCGCCGAATTGCTCCGCCAGACCGACGAATACTTCCACAAGGACGGTCGCTGGCAGGAAAACGTCATGGCCAGGCTCGGCGAGAGCTGCCTCGAAAACGCCCTGTTCAAAACGTCGGTCGGCTACTTCCGCGAGGCCGTTTCCCACCGGCAGCGGACCGCGCCCCGCCGCGGCATCGGCGACGGCACGCTATCGAACTACTACGGCCAGATGGCCCGGGCCTACGCCGGATTGAAGAAGACCGCCGACGCCGTGGACGCCGCTTGCGGGGCCATCGTCAGTTGGGGACAGGACATGCGAAACCGCACCGGCGCGATAGCGAGCCTGCGGGCCGTCCTCCAGCAGGCCCCCGACCTGGACGCCTATGTCCTGGACCTCGACCGCCAGACCGCCCAGAACGGCCTGGAGAACCCCGTGGTCCGCAAGGCGGTCGGCCAGGTCTGCCAGGAGCGGCAGCAGTACGCCAAGGCGATTGCCCAACTCCGGCTGGCCCTGGAGGCGCAGCCCAACGACGCCGAGACGCACCAGGCCCTGCTGGCCTGCTACGACGCCGCCGGCGACAAGCAGTCGGCCATCGAGGCCCTGCTGCACATGCGGGAGCTGGATCGCCGGAATATCAATCTCTACCGCGATCTCGGCGGGCGGCTGGAGAAACTCGGCCAGCCGGACCAGACGGAGCGGGCCTACACCTCGATCGTCGAGGTCCTGCCCCAAGAGGCCGAGAGCCACCAGTTGCTCGCCGAGATCCGCCAGCAGGAGAACCGCTGGCCCGAGGCGATCGCCGAGTGGGACGAGGTCGCCCGGATCCGCTCGTTGGAGCCGACCGGGCTGTTGGGCCTGGCCGCGGCCCAGATGCACACGGGCCGGTGGGACGACGCCGAGGCGACGTTCGGCAAGCTCCGCGGGACCGGCTGGCCCGCCCGCTTCGACGCGGTCATTAGCCAGAAGCTGCCGGAACTCCAGCGCCAGCTCGAAGGGTTCCGCAAGGCGGACAGGAAACCGCGGTGACGATGACGAACCGTGCAAGTGGGGCCCGTCGTGAAGACAACGCGGCAGCGGGGAGAGATAACACGCAAAGGCGCCAAGACGCAAGGTCGCAAAGGGGGCGGAGAAATGTCTGAAACCTGCCTCGTGAGTGCCAATTCGCTTGAGGAGAAGACTTGTGACCCGCAATACGACTTCTTTCGGTGCAACGGCCCTACTGTTGCTTTCCTTGGCTTGCCCTGCCGGCGCGGCCGCGGGGCCCCGCGTGCCCGTCGTCCTCGATACCGACATCGGCGACGACATCGACGACACCTGGGCCCTGGTGATGCTCTTGAAGAGCCCCGAGCTGGACCTGAAGCTCGTCACCACGACCTGCGGCAAGGCCGAGTACCGCGCGAAGATCGTCGCCCGGCTCCTGACCGTCGCCGGGCGGACCGACGTCCCCATCGGCCTGGGCGCCGGCGGCCGCGAGGGGACGGGAGGACAAGCGGCCTGGGTCAAGGACTACCGGCTGAGCGACTACCCGGGCAAGGTGCGCGAAGACGGTGTGGCCGCGCTGGTGGACGCGATCAATGCTTCGCCGGAGCCGCTGCGGATCATCTCGATTGGCCCTTCGCACACCGTGGCGGCCGCCCTGGCCAAAGACCCTGGGATAGCGCCGAAGGCGATTTTCGTCGGCATGCAAGGGAGCGTCCGCAAGGGCTACAGCGGCGGAAAGCCCGACGCGGAGTACAACGTCAAGGCCGACATCCCGGCCGCCCAGAAGGTCTTTGCGGCCCCTTGGCGGCAGGCGATCATCACGCCGCTGGATACGTGCGGCCTGATAAAGTTGGCGGGGCCGCGGTTCCAATCGCTCGTCGAGAGCCAAGACCCGCTCGTCCGGGCGCTCCTGGAGAACTATCGCACGTGGGCCCGCAACGACAAGGTTGCCGCCAGCACCGTGCTCTTCGATACGGTGGCCGTCTACCTGGCCCTGCCCGGACCGAAACCGCTGGTGAAGATCGAGGAGCTGCCGATCAGCGTGACTGAAAAAGGCATGATGGTGATCGACCCCGCCGGCCGCAAGGTACAGGTGGCAACCGAGTGGACCTCCCTGGAGGGATATTGCGATCTGTTGACGAAGACCCTGCGGGAGGGCCGCGTCTCGCCGAGGGCGGTGACGCTCCGGATCGATTCCCAGTTGATTCGCGGCCCGGAAAGACCAGGGGAGGCCCGCGCGTGGCTCGGTCAGATGTACGAGTGGCGTCAGCAGGAGCACAAGCGGATCGGCTACGACGACCGGGAGTACAATCGCAAGGAGCTGGCCTGGACGCAGCGGAGCTTTGTCCAGACGCTGGTGATGGTCGAAGAACGCTACCTCTACGATCCCACGGCGGGGCGGTACACGGTGGACCGCTACCTCGACGACCTCGAGGGCCGCTACGGCGGCATCGACTCGGTCGTGCCCTGGCACGTCTATCCGAACATCGGAATCGACAACCGCAACCAGCACGGCCTCTTGCGGTCGATGCCCGGCGGCCTCTCGGGCCTGCGGCAGATGGTCGCCGACTTCCACCGCCGCGGCGTCCGCGTGCTGTTTCCCGCCATGCCCTGGGACACGGGCACCCGGGACGAGGGCGTGCCGCTTGCGGAGGCCGCGGCACGGGACATGAAGGAGATCGACGCGGACGGCATCTACGGCGACACGGTGCCCGGCTTCACGGAAGAGTTCCGCAAGGCCGCGGACGCCACCGGCCATCCGCTCGTGCTGGAGCCGGAAAACGCCCTGGCCAAACCGGCCATGCTCCAGTGGAACAACATGAGCTGGGGCTACTGGCGCCACGAGCACGTCCCGCCGGTCAGCCGGTATAAGTGGCTCGAGCCGCGGCACATGATCCACGTCTGCGACCGCTGGGCGAAGGACCGGACCGACGAGTTGCAACCGGCCTTTTTCAACGGGGTCGGCTACGTGGCGTGGGAGAACATCTGGGGCATCTGGAACCAGCTTACGCCCCGCGACGCCGAGGCCCTCCGGCGAATCGCCATGATCAAGCGGGCTCCGGCCCGTTCGCTGGAATACCGCGACTGGGAGCCCCACGCCTCGACGCTGCAGTCCGACGTTTTCGCCAGCCACTTCGATAGTTGCCCCGATTTCGTCTGGCTCCTGGTCAACCGCAGCGACAAGGACCTGAGCGGCCCGATGCTTGGCGTCCGCACGGGTGGTGACGAGCGATACTTTGACTTGTGGCATGGCGTCGAGTTGAAGCCGACGAAGACGGGTGCCAGCCGCGGCACGCTCGACTTCGAGATCGAAAAACACGGCTTCGGCGCGGTGTATCACAATTACTTCGACGAGCTGCCCAAGGAAATCGCGGATCTCCTCCCCAAGATGGCCGAGCGGGCGAAGACCCGGCTGGCCGACCTGTCGGCCGAGTGGAAGGCCCTGCCGCAGCAGTTGGTCGATATCCCGCGGACCAGGCCGGCCGCCCAGGCGCCCGAGGGCATGCTCCGCATCCCCGGCGGCAAGTTCCGCTTCCAGGTCGCGGGCGTCGAGATCGAGGGAGGCAACGGCCCGGGCGTCGATGTCCAATATCCCTGGGAAGACCTGCCCCGCCGGGCCCACGACAAAGAACTCGACATGAAGGCCTTCTATATCGACAAGTACCCCGTGACCAATGCCCAGTTCAAGAAGTTCCTCGACGCCTCGGGCTACAAGCCCAAGGACGCATACAACTTCCTGAAGCACTGGACCGGCGGCACGTATCCCGAGGGCTGGGGCAACAAGCCGGTCACGTGGGTCGCCCTGGAGGACGCCCGGGCCTACGCCGCCTGGGCCGGCAAGCGGCTGCCGCACGAATGGGAGTGGCAATACGCGGCCCAGGGCACCGACGGCCGGCCTTATCCCTGGGGCGGCGAGTCCGACCCCGAGGCCGTGCCGGACACGGCCGACGGCCGCGAGCTGCCCCCGCCGGCTGACGTCGACGCCCATCCCAAGGGCGCAAGCCCCTTCGGCGTACACGACACGGTGGGCAACGTCTGGCAGTGGACCGACGAGTATCTCGACGAGCACACCCGCGCGGCGGTGGTCCGCGGCGGCGGGTCGTATCGCCCCCGCACCTCCGGCTGGTATTTTCCGCGTAACACGAAACTGGGCCAGCACGGGAAGTATCTCTTGATGGCCCCGAGCAAGGACCGCGCCGGCACGCTCGGCTTCCGCTGCGTCGTTGACGCCGAGTAGAGGAGCGGCCGGGCGGAAGTCGGTGTCGTTCGAGTTCGTTTAGCGGGCGGGCTTGCCCGCCGAGCCAATCCTCGGCAAACCGCTACTCGGCGGGCAAGCCCGCCCGCTAAACGACATTTGCCATGACCCAGCGCTGTGCCATCAGAACCGGCTTGTGTCCACCGGCTTGCCGTCGTTTCGGTTAAACAGCCTCCGCAACATTTCTGCGTCGATCGTCGCGGAGAGGAATCGCACCGAGCCGTCGCAAAACGCGGCGTTGAAGCCGCCGGGCCAGAGGCCCAGGAGCCCCGCTGCCGGCTGCTTCTCGTCGTACTCGAAGTCGTCCGGCTTTGTCCAGGGCACCGCCTTCCCGTCGCTTGCCTCGACGACCATGATCGTGTTGGACGATCCGTCTATGATGTCGGCGAACCTGATGGGATCCTTGCCCGGGAATGCCGTGTCCTTGCCGCGGACGGTCAGGTAGTTGGTCATGGTCGGGGCGGCTCGGCTGGCAGGGCTCCGGTAGATACGGACTACCGTTTCGGCCAGCTTCTTGTTGTGCTCGCTGTCCCACGGTTCGTCGAGATGAAACGACTGATAGAGGGCCTGCTGATCGAGATAGGGCAGGATCGCCACCCGCCAGCTCAAGAGCGGTTTGCCGGTCTTCTTGTCGGCGATGTAGGCCGGCGGGAGATGGCGATTCGCGGATTCGTACATGATCATCGCCAGGGAAATCTGCTTCAAGTTGTTCATGGACACGGCGCGGCGGGCCGACTGGCGCGCGGCCTGCACCGCCGGCAGCAGCAGGCCGACGGCTATCGGCGCGGCCGTGCCCAGGCTGGCCCCCGGCACGGTCCCGCGGCTGATCAGCTCGATGCCGCCGGCCGTCCGCCGCAGTACGGTGGTGCCGGGCCGCAGGTGCCGGTAGATCGCGGGGGCCGACGGGACGATGGATACGTCCAGGTCGATCCCTGCCCGCGCAAACTCGCGGCTGGCTATCTGGAGGCCCATGCAAGCCATCGGATAGAGGTAGTCCAGGAGTTTTCGCGCGTCGAAGTAGCCCAAGGCGATGGGCGCCTCGCCTGGCCGGGCTTCGCCCGGCCCGAGGCATTGGGCCGCGGCGGGCGCGGCGGCCAGCGACTTGAAATCCGCCCCCCGCGACAAATACGCCTTAATTTGCTGCGGGAAGGCGGCCACGATCAACTCCTTCGGCGTCAGGCACCAGGCCGGGGCGAAGGGCAAGTCGTTCCCGGCCGATAAGAAGTAGATGTCTTGCCCGGCGAAGGGGAGTTGCACGATCCGCGGCCGCGGCCGCAGGAATTGCCGCGTGTATGCCTGTTCCTCCTGGACCTCCTTCATATACTCCTCCATCGAGGCGAGCTCGCCGGGTTTCTTTGGGCGTTCCGGCTTCTTGCCGGGCGGCGGGTTGCCGCGATCCAGTGCGGCCTTCGCCGCGGCCAGCAGCTTGGCGTGGGCGGCCGAGAGCCGCTGGTGGTCCTTCACTTGGACCACGGCGGTCAGTCCGGACATGATCAGACCCCCCTCGTCGGACGAATTGTAGACGCACCACAGGTCGCCCAGCGCGGCGAGCACGTCCTTCCGCAGGTCCACTCCCAGTTGCGAGGCGACCTGCGCGAGGCCCGCCTCGAATTCCGCCGGGGCCCCCGGCTCGATCTTGCCGGCAATGCCCAGCGCGGTCTCCAGCACGCGGGCCGCGTCCAGGCGGGCGGCCACGGCCAGATTGGCGTCGCGCGGGATCGAAACCAGGTCGCGGGCCTCCAGCGGCTTGCCGGCGACAATGCCCAGCACGCCGGCCGGCTCTCCCTCGACGGCCGCGAAGATCCGGCTCACGATGCCTTCGCCGTCCAGGCCGGTGACGGCCGACAGGGACGTGACGTTGCCCAGGCCCGTCGCGGCGATCGCGATGAGCGCCTTCGGCCCGCCCAGCGGGGCGAATTGATCCACGATCTTCTTCACGTTGAGGTACATCAAGGTCGAGGGTCGCTCGACGGGCAGTTGCTTGCGGACGGCAGCGAGCCACGCGGGCGCCGAGCCGCCCGCCCGCTGGAGAATGCCCTCCAGCGAGCCCTCGCCGACGCCGGCCAGGAGGTACTTGCCCTTCATACCCCATGTGACCGCCGGCCCGGCTTGCTCGATCCTGAAGCGATAGCAGGCCGTGCCGGCGACATCGACCTTCTCCGCGCCGCCGGGCAGCAGGGCCTGGTAGCCCTCCAAGGCTGCCTTCAGCTCCGCCGCATCTTCGCCCACGTTGATCACCAGGCCGCCGCGGATGTCCGGGCCTTGGGGTCCGAGACGAACCGACGAGACAAACGCCGTCACGGGCCGCGTCAGGAGCTTCTTGCCCCAGCGGACGGCGTCGCGGGACATTGCCGCCTGGTCCGGCGGGGCGGTCCGGCCGATCTTGGCGACGATCGCTCGCTCGATTTCGGCGAGCGCCCGCTGGACCTCCGGTTCGGCCAGCAACTGCTCGGTCTGATTCGCGCTCTTGGCGTCCGGCGCGGCCGTGCCCGCAAAGCTCGCGTAGAAGAGGCACTCCTCCGGGGCGACCCGGGCCAGCAGCGGGTCTTCCGGCAGGGGCGGCACGCCGAGGGGCAATCCCGCCCCCCCGCCCAGGAGCAACATTACGAGGACAGGAAATACGCCCACGATCGACACTGTAGTCATCGCGATTCTCCGTGAGGGTGGGGGACTCCGCCAGTATACCCGTCCCCGCCGCGCCCGCAAGCCGTCGCACAAAGCCGCGACCGTTGGTCGCGGGGAGTGTCCGCGACCGCCGGTCGCGGCTTTATGCCGCACCGCGCGGCAATTTGACGCGCGGCGAAAAGCGACCTAAGTTTCAAATGTTGAAGCTCGTCTCTCATCTCGCTTGATTCTCGTCTTCGATCGCGGTATCCGCAAGGAGCAGGGCTATGATCGGCCTTTCCCGGCGTCCTGCGCGCCATTCCCGCAAGTCCAAGACAGCCCGCGGGCGCCTCCTCCGCAGCGAGTTGCTGGAGCCCCGCGCCATGCTCAGCGGGCATGGTATCTCGTCGTCGCCCCTGGAGATCGCGGGGCCGGGGCCGCTCCCGATTTTCGGCGCCGCCAAGGTGACCAACGCCCCGCCGATCGTGACGCAAGCAATCATCGTCAACGGCAATGCGGCTGTCACCGGCAAGACCGCGGCCGCCTCGGTCTTGGGGAGCGATCCCGGGGGATCGAAGCTCGTCTACAACTGGTCGGTTACGTCCGCGCCCGCCGGCGGGTTTGCAACCTTCGGCGTCAACGGCGCCAGTGGCGCCAATCTTACGACGGTTACGTTTACCGAGGCCGGCACGTACGCCCTGACCGTCCGGATCGTTGATGCCGGCGGCCTCTCGGTCAGCACGAGCAAGACGGTCGTGGTGGCGCCCACGCTCACGAGCCTCAGGATCAAGACGGCTGGCGGCCAACTCCTGAGTCCCGGCTCGAGCCTGGTCGTGCCGGGAGTCAGCCAGGCGCTCGTGGCCAGCGGGTTGGACCAGTTCGGCAACGCCATGGCCGTGCAGCCCTCCTTTACCTGGTCCACGGCCACAGTTCCCGCGGGCGCGTCGCAGCCGACACTGGCCGCCGGCGGCGGGGGCGTCACGGTCGCTTTCCATAACGTCGGGACCTACGGACTGGCAGTCAAGGCCAGGACCGCGGCAGGTGTTTCGGTAGCTGCCAGCGTACTGATGGTCGTCACGCCGCAGCCCGGCCGCGCCACCGTTGCATCGATCGGCAGCACGGCGGAGATCGCGGGCAAGACGGTCCAGTTCAGCGCGAGTCAAGTCGACCAGTTCGGCAACGCCATGGCGGGGTCGCCCACGCTCGTCTGGTCGGCGACCGCGGTGCCGCTGAATGCGTCCGCACCGACCTTTACCACCGGCGGGAACGTCACCACGGTAGCCTTCGCCGCGGCCGGCGCCTACACGCTTTCCGCCCGGACGGCAAACGCCGCGACCGCTTCGTTCACCACCATGGTCCTTGTGGACCAGACGTTGACGAGCATCGCCGTTTCGCCCAATACGGCTTCCGTCGTCCAGGGGGCCACTCAACAGTTCACCGCCCAGGCCCTGGACCAATTCCTGAAGCCGATGTTGAGCCAGCCGACATTCGCCTGGACCGCCGGCGGCGGCAGCGTTACTGGTTCCGGGCTGTTCACGGCCCCGGGCACCGCCGGCAGCCTCACGGTGACCGCCAAGAGCGGCTCGACGACCGGCACGGCGACGGTGACCGTCCCGGCCAAGCCGGCGATCATCCAGAATACAACCGTCGCCGCGCTCGTCCAGCAGCTCGACGCCGACGGCTCGATCAGCCGCAACGACATGATCCAGATCCTCCGCGGCGTGGCCGCCGCCGGCACGGTCACGGCCACGGAATTCAGCGACCTGAAACAGATGCTGAGCCAGGCCGCGAGCCTGAACATCCCCGGCTACGTGCAAGCGCTGGCCGGCGACGTGATCAACGGCAACGCCGCCAACTCAACTTTCGGCGGCCAGCCGCTGGGCAACCTCGCCGTCGGCAGCTCCGGCGCCCAGCTCACCGAGCTTGTCAACAAGTGGTTCCTCGGCGCCGACCACCCGGCGCTGTGCAATACCTCGCTGGTTTACACGTCGGTCGCCGGGTCGCTCTTCCCGCATACCCCGTCGCACAACGACGAAGTCCAGGGCGCGCTGGGCGATTGCTACTTCATCTCCGCCCTGGGCACCCTGGCCGACAGCAACCCGGCCGCGGTCAGGAACATGTTCATCGACAACGGCGACGGCACCTGCACCGTCCGTTTCTACACCGGCGCCTACGGGACCATCTACAACTACAGCAACAACAGCATCGGCGCCGGCTTCACACAGGGCGTCGGAACCGCCGATTACGTGACGGTCGATTGCATGCTGCCCACCAGCGCCTCCGGCATGCTGGTCTACGCCGACTACGGCGCCAGCGCCTCCAATGCCGCCAACTCCCTCTGGATCCCCCTGGCCGAAAAGGCCTACGCCCAGTGGAACCAGACCGGCAAGGAAGGCCGCGACGGCGCCAATGCCTACGCTTCCATCCAGGGCGGTTGGATGGCCACGGTCGACGCCCAGGTGCTCGGCTACAACGCCACCGACTGGATCATGACGACGACGAAAGAGCAGGTGGCGATCGCCGCGATTCAAGCCGGCCAGGCGGTGACGATCGGGACCGGCCAGTGGTCGGGCACCGTTGACGGCCTCTACGCGTCGCACGCCTACGCGATTATCGGCTACAACGCCGGCGCCGACACGTTCACCCTGTACAACCCCTGGGGATCGAACCAGCCGGGCCAGCTCACCTGGCGCCAGCTCCAGGCGGATACCACCCAACTCTGCGTGGCCGCCACGTCCGGCACCGTCCCCATCAGCGGTGCGCCGTCAAGAGTCGCGTCCGGGAAGGTCTTGTCGCCCAACGGCCTGTCCGGCGGAGCGGCTGCAATGCTCTCCCGTGGAATGCTCTCCCCCCGGCTCGTGGACGCCGCGATGGCCTACTGATTCGCTCGCCGCCAAGGCGAAGTCTTGCCTTCCCTCCTTCGGGTTGTTTGCGGTGTTGGAAAGCTAACCCGGATTATGGCTCTTCCGGTTTTGGGCGCCAGCACCGCGCGGGCCGCCAAACTTTTCCCTAGCCCAGGCGTTTACGCCTGTGGAAAGGGGCAATCTAGCCCGGGCCGGCACCTACACCTGGGATGCCAGCGGCGTCGGGCCGCCCTCCGACGGCGGCGGCACCTGGAGCCTCGCGGCTTCCAACTGGTGGAGCGGCTCTGCCGACGTGGCGTGGCCGAACTACGGCGCTGACCCGAACCCGTTCGACAGCGCCTTGTTCGGTTCCGGCGGCCAGGGCGGCGCGATCGCCATGAACAGCACGATCAATGTCGACACGATCACCTTCGGCACGACCTCCGGAGGGGGCTACACCCTCAACGCCACCAACGGCATGACGCTCAACGTCGCCACCACGCTGGGCGCTCTGGGCGGCTCCGGCACGCTGACCGCCACCGGGACCGGCACGCTGAACCTCAGCGCCGCCGCGGCCGGCGGCTTTGCCGGCACGGTGGCGATCGCCGCCGGGAAAATTGGCACCTACACCGCAGGCGCACTCAGCGGCGGCAGCCTCGAACTCACCAGCGGCGCGTGGACTGTCGGCACCGCCAACCTGCTCAATAACACCACCGTCTACGTGGACCCCGGCGCGACGCTCACGCCCGGAATTGCCATTGCACGGCCGGCGGCACCGTGATCCTCACCGGCAGCAGCACGGCCCGGGCCACCATGCCCTTCCTCGGGTACTCGGCCAACGGCACGGTTGTCTTTGACAATTCCGGCGGCGTGAGCGGACTGGGCGGCCTCATCAGCGGGAGAGGCAATGAGGGCGGGTGGACATACGGCTCCAGTATTGTGGTCAAGGACTACGGCGAGATCAACGCGTCGTCCGGTTGGGTCGGTATGGTTAACTACTTCGGCGCCTTGACCTTTTCCTCCTCAACCTATCCCAATGCGATCGCGAAACTCAAGGTCACTGGCGGCACCGACGTGGATGACACTGTATCCTCCACTTCGGCGACATTCAACACCCCACCCGCTCTTGAAGTTGTCAACATCGCCCAGATCGTCGGAAGTGTCACCGCACCCAGCGGCACGGCCATCACCAAGACCGGGACGGGTACTCTGACACTCAGTGGCGACTCCAGCGCCACTTGGGGCGGCGCCGCCGGCGGCGTGCTGGTGCAGGCCGGCGGTGTCGTGTCCGGCGCCGCCAACGGCCTGGGCACCACCGGCGGAACGGTCGTCAGCGGCGGCGCGGCGCTGTACAGCAACATCGCCGACGGCCTCAACGGCGCCACGATCACGCTCAGCGGCACCACTTCCGCCACAGGCAAGCTTTACAGCGGGACTACCAACCGTGCATCTAACTATAGCCGTGGCGTAGTCAACGCCTTCCGCGGCGCCACCATCATCTTCGACAACGCCGGCGGTGTGTGCGGGCTGGGCGGGTATCTGGAGGGATACGTTGAGGACTACGGCACCACTGGCGTAACCAATGATACCGTGAACAAGAAGTTAACGCTGACCTTCAACGGCAATTCAGGCAATTCCACCCCGTTGACCTCCAGTCTCGTCTCCATCTCCGCCGGCAGTCCCGCCGTCACGGGTCCGGCCGGCGCAACGACCATTGCCGGGTTGACCCTGGGCAACGGCACGACCACGCCCACGCTGACGTTGCAGACCGGCGGCAACCTGACGGTGACGGGCGCCGCTACGGTCAACGCCGGGGCGACCCTGACGGCCGCCAATGCCGGATTGATTGTTCCCACCCTCGCCCTCTCCGGCGGCACCGCCACGCTCAACCATGCGGCCAACAGCATCACCACGGCCACCGTAGCCTCTGGGAGCGGGCTCAGCCTCCTCAGCGGCACGATCGGCACGCTCAACGCCAGCGGCGGCACCAGCAGTCTGAGCGGCAGCAGCGTTACCACGCTCAACGCCAACGGCGGCATCACCACCGTCGGCAGCACGGCCCTCGTGAGCACGGCCACCGTTGCCGGAGGGACCTTCACCCTCAGCGGCGGCACCGTCACCCGCACCGGAGATGTCACCACCGGCACCGGCCTGGTGACCGTCGCCAACGGCACCCTCAACCTCGCCGGCAACGCCACCACCGCCACCGTCACCGGCGGCGGCATCACCACCACCGGCGGCGCAATCACCAACTTCAACCATAACACCGGCGCGAGCACGAGCACGATCGGTGCGGGCACCACCGTTACCACCACCACCATCAACGCCGGCACCGTCAACTTCAACAGCACCCAGGCCAACGGCTCGCTCTCGCTGCCCACCGGCAGCACCGGCATTGTCAACTTCGGCAGCACCGGCGGCGGCGCCACGGTCGGCACCGCAAACTTCTCCGCCGGCACGGGCACCGCCAATGCCTCTTACGCCCAACCGCTGACCATTACCAATCAACTACAGTTGCCCGCAGGCGTCACCGCTACCCTGACGGGCGGAAGCTCCTTCACCGCCAGCGGCAGCAACCTGGCCAGCACGGTCAACACCCTCGCGCTCTCCGGCGGAACGCTTTCGTTTAGCGTCAATTCCGTTCAGGCGTTTACGTCGTCCGGCACCCTGACGGTCCCCGCCGGCGGCGAGACCGTCAAGCTGCTGCTCGTCGTCGGCGGCGGCGGCGGTGGCGGCTCTCTCGGCGGCGGCGGCGGCGCGGTGGTTTGGATTCCCAGCGGCGCGTTGGCGGCCGGCACGTATACGGTGAACGTCGGCGGTAGCGGGTCAGCAGGAACTGGCAGTGGCGGCAACGGCGGCAGCGGCGGCAAGACGTATTTAACTCTTGGAGGTTCGACAATAGTGTCCGCCGGCGGCGGCGGCGGGTACTACTCCGCTCACGGCGGCCAGAATGGCGGTTCCGGCGGTGGGTCCGGGGCGGTCGAAAGTTCAACAAGTGGAGCCACCGGTGGCGGGGGCTATATCGCCTCGGGCGGCCATTCGGCGTACACCACAGATTCATCGCTCGGCTCGTTTAGCGGCACCATCTATGGCAACGCGGGCGGCGATGTAACAGGCACGCGCGTCAATGCTCAAAAAACCAACGCGCGCGGTGGTGGCGGCGCCGACGCGGCGGCTACGAGCGCAGGCGCTAGCGATAGCGCCACTGCCGGCACTGGCGGAGACGGCAAGCAAATTACCGACAGTAGTCTCGGCAGTTACAACAACTTCTACTGGGGCGGTGGCGGCGGCGGTGCTGCTTATGATTTCACAGAAAACGTGTCTCCTGTGGGCGGCACCGGCGGTAAAGGCGGCGGCGGTGGCGGTGGAGCGGGCACGCAGTCTTGCCCGAGTCCCACCGGTGGATTGGGCGACAAAACCTATGGGTTTACCGCTACTGCCGGCAATGGCGGCACCGCCACGAATAATGGTGCCGGCTCAATCGGCGGCGCCGGCGGCACAAACACCGGCGGCGGCGGCGGCGCGAGCTTCACCGGCGGCGCCGGCGGCGCCGGCGGTTCCGGCTTCGTCCTGGTCGTGCTTCCCGGCGCGCTCAACTTCCCCAATACAACCATCGCCGCCACGGCCAACTCGCCGACGCTCGACCTGGGCGGTGTAATCGACGCGACGCTCGGCGGCCTGAGCCTCACCGGCGGCACCCTGACCGTCCAGGATGCCAACAGCCTGACCCTGACCGGCAGCGGCAGCAGCGGATTTGCCATCTCCGCCACCGGCAGCGGCGCGATGGCCATCGCCGGCACCACGCCCATCCAGAACGTGGCCGGCACGGTCAACGTGGCCAGCGGGGCCACCCTCACGATCGGCGCCCTGCTCCAGAACGGCAGCGGCAGCACGATAAACAACAATAGCCTCGTCGAGACCGGCGGCGGCACCGTAATCCTGACCAACACGGGCAACGCCTACTATGGCGGCGGGACCACGATTTCGGCCGGCATCTTGCAGATCGGCGACGGCTCGACCACCAACGGCTCCCTGCCCAACATCGCCATGGCCAGCGGCGCCAGCGTCACCGACAACGACCGCCTGGTCTTTGCCAACCCGACCTACCTGCAGTACGCCGGCACGATCACGGGCACGGGGTCGCTGAGCAAGACCGGCACCGGCTCGATTTTGACAATCGGCGCCAGCGGCTCGGTGGAGCTGGGCGATTCGACGCTCAACGGCAACGCGATCCCGCTGGGCACCTCGGGGTCGGCGGGAACCTTGGCCCCGCAAGGGGTCGCCGCCGACGGCGTCCACGCGGTGCCGGAGCCCGGGACGCTCGCACTCCTGGCCGCCGCGGCCGCTTGCGGCTTCGCGATAAGGAGGAAGAAGGGATTGGGGATTAGGGATTGGGGATTTGGGGATTTAGGGATTTGGGGATTTGGGGAGAATCGCCAAATCCGAAGCACCAAACTTCAAACAAATCCAAAATCGCAAATCCAAAATCCAAAATCGAACACGCTGCCGTGGCAGGCAGATCGAGGGAGGGCCTCCCAGGAGACTCT
>JBEKCP010000024.1:0-23200 GCA_050014815.1 Thermoguttaceae bacterium
GCCCTGACTCAGCCCGATAGCCTGCTGGCTCCGCCACACCAGCCGCGCCTGGTCCAGGTCGTCCACCAGTTTCTGTCCCGATGGAGTGGCGGTCATATTGTGGTTGGGACCGGACCAACACGGCCAGTCCCTGCCCGCGGCGATCGCGTTGGACTTGGCCAGTTCGCTGCCCGGCGTGATCGTGCCGGCGAACTTGCCCGAATGGCTCTTCTCCTCGCCGGTCTTGGGGGTGAGGAACTTGACCGTCCAGGTGCCCGCCGCTTTGCCGCCGTCCACGGCGCCTTCCAGGGTCCACGTGCCGATTCGCAGCATGGGGTCGCAGGTGCTGAATTGCCCCTTCAATGCCTTGCCATCCAGGGTCAGTGTGCCTTCCCGAAAGATGGTATGGGGATACCACGCATGTGACTTGGTGTTTCGCACGAGCGTCTTTTCGAGTTGCGCGACGCCGTTGGCAAACCCGCCGGCCAGCGTCCATTGAGGCACGGTGAAGGTGCCGTCGGTCGGCGAGTCCACGGTCAACATGAACGAATGGTACTGCTGGGCCGCTCCGGCCATCGGGGTCTGCGCGGTCACGGACAGGATACACATCAAACTTGCTGCGATCCACTTCATTGCTTTGCTCCTCTTACTTGGTGCTGCCGGTCGCCGCTGGCGGGTCTCGGAAACATTCCGAGAAATCATGCCCCGCACGGCAACGGAACCGTTCGCGGCGTTTCCGACGCGAGCCAGTCGCCCGCTGTGCAGGGGCCAGGTGCGAAACGCCATATGAGCTTGGTAGGGGGTTATTGGACGTGCATGGAGGGAAAATGGCGGGGCGGCGGGAAGGCTGTATTGCACCGCATTGTCCAGTTTATATGGCGGTGAATTACTTGTCAACGCCCTGACACGCCCGTCCGTCTCAATGCAGGAGAACGGCAAAGTCCGGCACCCAGGGGGGCGCCCGGGTCCATTTTTCGGCTCAAGGACGCCGGATTTCCGGGAGATCGTCGGCCGAAAACACGGACCTGCCCGCTTCTTTCCCGCTGGCGACGTCTCACGGCCTCGCTCCAAGCCTCTTCAATCCCTCCACCGCTTCGCTCCACCGGACCTCGTGCGGCAGTCGCTTGCTCATAGCAGCAACCGCCGAGACGATACCGGCGGCTTCGCCCATGGCGACAGCATTGCCCGTTACACGATAGCTCGCGTGCGCGAAGAAATCTTGGATTCGGTGACGATCGTCGCCAGACGCCCGCCGTCGCGATCGGGCCGCCGGAACGCCAGGGCCTCGTGTACGCGATCGCGGGGAGTGACAGTCGGCGATGTCACGGTAAATCCACCACGCAACGGAAGCCGATGGTGCTCGAGCGGTCCAGTCCGGCCCAGGTCATCAGGAACTTGGTGGCGAAATCGGCCGGCCGCGGACCGCCATCGACGTACCAGCCCGACCCCTTGGGCGCGAAGTACGACCCGCCGCGGAGGATGCAGAACCGCGTGCGGCCGTCGCTTCGCTCGCTTTCGGTCCAATGCCACACGTTGCCGCACATGTCGTAACAGCCAAACGGCGAGCGCCCGTTGGGAAACGCCTTCACGGGCGTCGTACCGCCGGCCTTGCCATCGTTGCACCGATCGGGTTCCAGGGCCGCGCCCCACGGATACTTCCGCCCGTCGCCACCCTGTGCGGCATATTGCCACTCTTCCTCGGTAGGCAATCGCTTGCCGGCCCACTTGGCGTAGGCGCGGGCGTCGTCGAGGTCCACGTAGACGACCGGATGGTCCTCCTTGCCCGCCGGCGGCTTTCCGTCGGTCCAGTGCTTCAGGAAGTGCTCCGGGTGCTTCGGCTTGTACGCGCTCGCCTTAAGGAACTCGGCGAACTGGGCGTTGGTCACCGGGGTCTCGTCGATCGCCAACCGCTTGAAAGCGGCGGTTCGGCGGAACTCCCGCACGTTGAAACGGTACATCTCCCCGCCAGGCGGTGTCGAGTCATAGAAGCCGCACTCGCGCGTGCGCATCTCGATCTTCAGGTCGAGCTTTGCGGCGGGGAGTTCGACCATGCCTTGGGGCGCACGCTCGCGAGGCGCTGCCGCCGGCGCCGAGAGAAGTCGGGTCTGCCGTTGCGGAGCGGCAGCATCGAAATCGGCCCGGGCATTCAGGCGAGACTGTCCCTCGAGGAACTGCGGGAAGTCCGCACCCAGAGCCTTGGTCGGGCCGCAGAGGAAACCGCCGATACCGCGCGGCGCAATGTCGCCGGAAAGGAGCACGGTCTCGCGCTCGATCTTGCTTGCCACCTCGCGCCCCGCGATGAGGTCGAAACAGCGGTCGCCCGGCCGAGTTGCGACCCTGAGTAACGGGCCCGCGACGCCCTTCTGCCCCCGATTGACGAGCGTCCAGAGCCGCAAACCGTTGCCTTCCCACAACGAGGCGTACACGCCCGGCTGTTCGGTCGGCGCCAGCGGCGTCCAGCCTTCGCCGCTCAGAATCGCGGTGAATCGCCGCTGGACGGGCAGCATGGCGCGCAAGATCGAGCGATCGCGCTGGCTCCACGGTATCCAGCAGCCGAAGACGTTCTCCCAGACCATCATGCCGCTGCCGTTGATCCAGGCGGCCTGCAATTCACCGGTGTGGTCGCGGTCCCATCGCTTGATCTGGTGCTGCATGTGGCGGCGCTCCAGCCACTTGGCCCCCAGCACGCCCGGCGCCGCGCTGTCGTTGCACCTTTGCGCCCACGAGGCGTGATGATCGTGGAGGTTCTCCAAGTGCAACCCGCCCTCGCCTTCGAGGACGACCCCGGGCCGCGCGGCGTCGAGCTTGGCGCGGAACTCGCCGGCGCCGCGATTCATCGTGTCGAGGAAGATGCCGTCCGCGTCGATCGCCCGCACCATCTCGACCACCGCGTCGAGGTCCGATTTATCTTCGCGGCGCGTGCCCGTGTCCCAGGGGTTGTAGTCGATATAGACCTTCACGCCGCGCCCCTGGAAGCGGTGGACGACGTCGCGCGCGCCGTCGAGCCCGCCCGGCAGGTCGCGGTAGAAATCGAACTGGTTGCGCTGGTCCACGCCAATGCGCGGGTAGGCGTGCCAGAGGACGACGCTGTCATAGCCGCCGAACTCCTTCTGGCCGTGGTCGAGAAAGGCATCCACGGTGTAGCGGCCCGCGCGATGGTCGTAGAACGCCTCGTCGCAGAGCATGAGGAAGCAGCACGAATAGTTCGCCGCCGACCAGGCGAACTCCTTGCGCGCGTAGAGGGCGTCGCTGTATTTCAAGCTGGCCTTGGTCTGCTCGCGCCATTGCGCCAGCGCCTCGCGAAAGGCCGGCCACTGCGCCGGGTCCGCCGGCGCAGGAATGATCTTCTGTGCGGGATTGAACTTGATCCCCGAGGGCGCTTCGCCGGCGCCAAGTCGCCCGGCGCTTAGAACCGACAGTGCGCCCACGGCGGCCGACACGGCAATCAGGCAGCGCAGACAAATGCTCTTCATTGTGTAGTTTCCTTTCTTGCGGCCAAAGGGGACAGTCCCATTGTCTCGGCGAACACGCCAAGATGCAAGGTCGGAGTCCTTCGCGCCGCGAAAATCGGGACAGTCCCCCGTGAACGGTTACGCCAAGCCTTGATGTTCTGTCACGAGGGTCGGCGTTTCCGTGATTTCCACCTGCTGGACCACTTCGGGTTCGCACCGCGAAGCAACCAGCCTGCCGCCGCAATCCGGGCAGCAGTCGAGCGTGTGGGGCTGGAAATGATCGACCGCCTCGGGCGGGAACGGGGACCGCAAGTGTTGGTCGTGTCCCGGCTGTCCGCCCTTCTTCCGCTTCTTGCCACCCTTGGGCAACGGCTTCTTGGGCTTGACGATGTCGCTCGATGGCGGCTTGGAGGATGTCGAGGAATCCTTTCGGGCGGCGGCATGAGCGGCGGCACCCTCCAGCTCGGCTCCGGCATCCTGACCGTCGGCGACACGAGCAGCTTCACCTACAACGGCGGAACGATCCAACTCCTGAGCGCCTCGCTTCCCGCCGTGAGCAGCGGCACCCTCACGCTCCGCCTCGAGGCCGACTCCGGCGTCGCCACCAGCGGAAGTAACGTCACCCGCAAATCAACACCGGCGGCGCCGGCGACGTGACCATTTCCGGCTCCGGCATCTTCGACGGCGCCGGCGCCAACGTCACCAGCCTGACGAAGGAGGGCAACGGCACGCTGACCCTCTCGGGCACCAACAGCTACTCGGGCACCACGACGGTGAGCAATGGCCTCCTGGTGATCAATCGCAGCGCGGCCCTGCCCAGCGGCTCGATTTTGACGATCGGGGCCAGCGGCTCGGTGGTGCTGGGCGATTCGACGCTCAACGGCAGCGCGATCCCGCTGGGCGGCTCGCCCTCGGCGGGAACCTTGGCCCCGCAAGGGGTCGCCGCCGACGGCATCCACGCGGTGCCGGAGCCCGGCACGCTCGCGCTCCTGGCCGCCGCCGCTTGCGGCTTCGCGATAAGGAGGAAGAAGGGATTGGGGATTAGGGATTAGGGATTAGAGTTTAGCGGCCAACTGACAACTGACAACTGACCACTGACAACTGACAAAGCTGCCGTGGCAGGCAGACGACGGGAGGGCCTCATGAGGAGCCTCTCTCCGTGCCAAACCGACCCTTACGCTATTTGAATTGGCACTTGTGCTTTCCCGAGCTTGGTCCTGCCACGGCAGCCGTTTTTTCTTGAAGTCGAGCACCTCCGTCAGCCGGGCAGAGCATGACTGATCCTCTCCCAGTTTTCGCTTTGCCATTGCAACCTCCTGGAATCCTCGAACGCGAAAGGCGACTAACCCGGATTATTCACGGGCAAACACCAGCCCGAAGCGCAAGCGAGGGATTGGCAACGGGTTACCCTCGCTTGCGCGTCGGGCTAGTGTCGAGCGCACTGCCCCCGGATGCCTTGCCCATGAATAATCCGGGCTAATGGCCTCTTTGGCCACGTCCTCGGCCCGGACGCCCAACTGGCCAAAACGCGGAGTTGTTCCTGGACGGGTTCTATGGCCGATCTGGTCGCCGACCACTCGGGAAGCCGGGAAGCTCGGGGAAGCTGGGAAGCTCTTTATTGCGGAATTGACCTTGCACGGCCCCACTGCTGCGGGTATCTTTCCGCTGCCTTTCCCTGGAGTTGCGTGGTAGAGACAGGTACATACCGGCAAGCCCCGCTCGGCCCTCGACGGATCACCGTGGTGGCCGCGGCGATTGGACTGTCGGTCCTGTTGGTGGTTGCGGCGGCCCTGGAGCCGGATACTCGCGGGCACGGCACGCACGAGCACTTGGGGTTGCCTCCGTGTGCCTTTTCGGTCCTCGTCGGCCGGCCATGTCCCGTATGCGGCATGACGACCTCGTGGGCCTGGCTGGTCCGGGGGCGCGTGGCCGAGGCCTTTCGGGCCAACGTGGGCGGCGCGATGTTGGCGGCCGCTGCGATGGTCGCCGCCCCATGGCTCCTGCTGTCGGCCCTCCGCGGACGCTGGCTCCCCTGGACGCCCAACTCGACGGCGCTTGGCTGGGCCGGCGCGGCCGTACTGGCCGTAACGCTGCTCCAGTGGGCATGGCGGTGGTTGACCATTTGGAGGTAGCACGATGGATCGTCGCTCTCTGCGGTGCGGATACATGGCCGTCGGGGCCGTCCTGATCGGAGCGGTCTTGGCCTTGAGCGGATGCCAGTCCATGTTCATCACGTTTGCGTACCTATTCAAGGGTACCGACGTGCCCGCCGAATTCGCCGGCCTGGAAGGCAAGAAGGAAGGCAAGAAGGTGGTGGTGGTCTGCCGGCCGCTGGTCGCGCTGCAATATCGCGACGCCGGGGCCGCGCGCGACATCGCCCAGGAGGTCGGCAAGCTGCTGGCCAAGCACGTGCCCAAGATCAAGATCGTCGATCAGCGGGACGTGGCCAAATGGATCGACGAGAACACCTGGGACGAGTTCCCCCAGGTCGGCAAGGCCCTGAAGGCCGACAGGGTCGTCGGCATCGACCTGACGAGCTTCAATCTGGTCGACGGGCCCACGCTGTTCCGCGGGCGGGCGAACCTCAACGTCAGGGTGTTCGACCTCTCGAAGGAGAAGGGCGAGGAAGTTGTTTTCGAGAAGACCGTGCCGGGCCTTTACCCGCCGAACGCCTTCATCCCGCAGTCTGAAGTGACGGAGCCCGAGTTCCGCCACAGGTTCGTCCTGGTCCTGGCCGACCAGATCGCCCGGCACTTCTATGCCCACGACGAACACGCGGACATCGGGATGGACTCGCGGGCGGGCCTGGACTGAGCGGGGCGGAATTCGGCTTCTATTGCTGCCGTCGGGGGGGGCGTTATATAATTCCTTCGTATACGCCTTCCTTGATATTGATATGTGGTATCCTGCCATGCCCTCTCAACGCTCCAAGGAGTTCTCCATGCGTTCGATCCGTCGCTTTGCGGCCGTCTGCGTGGCCGCGGTGGCTTCGCTTGCGGGGAGCACTACGCGGGTCCGGGCAGGCGAGCCGTCGGAACCGGCCACCGTCCCCATGCCCACCCTCGGCGGCATGCAGTTCTGGGCCGACCAGCTCTTCTTCCACCAGTGGCGGATCCAGCAGAACGTCTACACCGGGCATTACCGGCTCCTGGACGGCGACGACTATCGCCATGCCTCCGGCACCTACCAGCAATGCCTGGCCGCCCTGGAGCGGATCAAGGTCCGGGACAAGCTGCCGCCGATGCGAGGGAAGGCCGTGGTCGTGTTGCACGGGCTGGGCCACAGCCGCGCGGCGATGGACGACCTGGCCAAGTATCTCAAGGAGAAGGGAGGATACGAGGTCTTCAACGTCGCCTACCCGAGCACGCGGGTGGAGATCGCCGAGCACGCCCGATCGCTCAAGCACATCCTCGACCACCTCGACGGGATCGAGGAGATCAACTTCGTGGCCCACAGCATGGGCAATATCGTCGTTCGGCACTACCTGGGCGACCCGCAAGCGGGTACCCCGACGGACGCGGCGGCGAAGCGCAAGCCCGACCCGCGGCTCGCGCGATTCGTCATGCTCGGCCCGCCGAACCATCAGGCCTACTTGGCGGTGCTGGCGGGGTCCAACGGCCTGTTTCGGGCGGTGACGGGCGAGCCGGGCCAGCAATTGGGCCGCGAGTGGGACCACCTCGAAGAGCACCTGGCCACGCCGCAGTTCGAGTTCGCGATCATCGCCGGGGGCCGCGGCAAGGACCGCGGCTACAACCCGGTGGTCCCCGGCGACAACGACGGCGTTGTCAGCGTCGCGAGCACGCGCCTGGCCGGGGCGAGCGACTTCGCCGTCCTGCCCGTCATGCACACCTTCATGATGAACGACCCGAAGGTGCAGGAGTACACGCTGCGCTTTCTCCGGGAGGGCTGCTTCCTCTCGCCCAAACAGCGGCAGCCGGTAACAAAATGACGAGAAGCGGCTTTTGCAGCGTCATTTGGCCTGCGAAGCCGGCGGCGAGGAGATACTCCTCGTGCGTCTTTGCGCCTCCGCGCCTTTGCGCGAAATACTTCCCATCCCGAATCGATATCCTTGCGAAAGGCCTGTCGTGAAGGCAACGCGATGACTGGGAGGGATATCACGCAAAGGCGCGAAGGCGCAAAGACGCAAAAGTCATTGAGTCCGAAGGGCACGAGAACAGAATGTTTGTGTCGAGGGCGCTCACGCAACTGCTCTCGCGTGTAGCGGGACGACGGGCCGACTCGTTCCGGCTCCAACAGGAAGGGCGCCCGCCTGATGAACGCTGAACCTGAATATAGGCGATTTCAATACCGAATCGCCGATCTTCTGGCCATCATGGTAATTGTCTCCGTGTTGGGGGCCATCAGCAAGTTGCCTGTCTCTTTGCTGCACGTCATCCCAGCGTTTGCGGTCCTATATGGGCTTTCGTGTGGGAGCTGATTGGATTCCTGATTCTCGACCGGATATGGCCTTAGGACGACGATCCTCGGACCCCTGTATCCGCTGGCAAACGAACGCCCGTTTTCAGGGCGCACCGAATGTCCAGCGGGCACGCCGCCAATACCGATATTCCCCTTGCGGCTTTGCGCCTTGGCGCCTTTGCGTGAAATACTCCTCATCCTGGACCGCTATCCTTGCAAATGGCCTGTCGTGAAGGCGACGCGGTGAGCGGAAAGGATATCACGCAAAGGCGCGAAGCCGCAAAGACGCGAAGAAAGTCATTGAGTCGGCAATCACTCCCACTCGATCGTCGCCGGGGGCTTCGAGCTGATGTCGTACACCACGCGGTTCACGCCGGGGACTTCGTTGATGATCCGCGTCGAGATCCTCGCCAGGAGGTCGTAGGGCAGGCGGCTCCAGTCGGCCGTCATGAAGTCCTCGGTCTCGATCACGTCGGGATACAACGTGCCCCGGGCGAGGAAACCGGCGCCCGCGATCCGGGCGGCCTCGTCGGCCAACTGCATCCCGTAACAGATCCCCAGCACCGGCAGCCCGAGTTGGAATAGGGCCGGATCGCACCGGGGCGCCCCCTCCTCATAGACACTCGACGGCCCGCCGGAGAGAATGAGTCCCTTGGGCGCCAGGTCCCGGAGCCGCTCGGCCGGGATGTCGTGGCGGACAATCTCGCAGTAAACCTGCTGTTGGCGGACCCGCCGGGCGATCAACTGGGCGTACTGCGACCCGAAATCCAGGACCAGGATCTTCTCGTCGGCAACCTTCATCATGGAGGCATTCCACGGGGAAAGCCTGACGTTATAACCCTTCGCAGCCAGTATGTCGCTCCATCCCATTGAAACCCGCCTGGCATCGGCCTGGCCCCCGTCGGAGTGGCTGGAAGTGACCGTCTTGCTGGCGGTCTCCGGCGGGGCCGACAGCGTGGCCATGCTGCGGGCCATGGCGGCCCTGAAAACCGCCGCAGCCGGAGGGTACCCCGGGCGGATCGGCGTCGCCCACGTCAACCACCAGCTCCGCGGCGGCGAATCGGACGCAGACGAGGCCCTTGTGGCCGACCTGTGCCGCCGCCTGGACCTGCCCTGCGAGGTGGGACGCGTCGGGGGACTGTCCCGATTTTCGTGTCAACGAAAATGGGACTGTCCCCTTTTGACGCACGATTCGGACCGGGTGCCCTCTCGCGGCGGCCAGGGGCTGGAGTCGGCCGCTCGCCGGGCACGATACGCATTTCTCCAGGAGGCGGCCGCCCGGACAGGCGCCCGGTACGTCGTCACCGCCCACACGGCCGACGACCAGGCGGAGACCATCCTCCACCACATCCTCCGCGGCACCGGCCTGCGGGGGCTGGCGGGGATCTCGCGGGCCAGGCCGCTGGGCCCTGCGACGCTCCTGCGGCCGATGCTCTGTTTCCGCCGGGCCGAGTTGGCGGCCTATCTCGACGACCTCGGACAGCCCTGCCGCCAGGACAGCAGCAATCGCGACCCGCAGTTCACGCGAAACCGGATCCGTCACGAGCTGTTGCCCCGCCTGGCCGAGCAATTCAACCCGAATGTCGCAGAGGCCCTCGTGCGGTTGGGCGCCCTGGCCGGCGAGGCGCAGGCCGTCGTGGACCGATGGGCGGCCGATCTTATCGAGCGATGGGTCCGGCCCGCCGGCCCCGATGCGGTCGCGATCGACCGGCCGGGGCTGGCCTCGCAGCCCAGGTACATCGTCCGCGAGTTGCTCATCGCCGTCTGGCGTCGGCAGGCCTGGCCGATGCAGGCCATGGGTTTCCAGCAGTGGGACCTACTGGCCGCAATGGTCCTGCCCCCCACGGCGTCGTCGGGCGGCACGTCGGCGAAGCACGTCTTTCCCGGCGGCGTAGAGGCCGAGGTCAGCGTGGGCAAACTGCGGCTGTCGCGGCCGGGGGAGCTAAATAGACTTGCGTGATTCCGGGAGGAAAGCCCCCGGACTGCGTCCGGGGGTTGCGGCGTGACGCGGAGTACCAAACCTACCCGAATCGTTCAATGCTATTTAACGACATCAAACCCGTAGGGTGCGGCAAGATTTCTTGACATGTAGCCCGCACACTCCGTGTGCGACAGTCCGGCACACGGAGTGTGCCGGCTACATGGCGCCCCGGGCTTTGCCCCGCTATAATGGACGCTGCAAGCCTTGGCCAACTTGTCCGGCATGATACCTCTATGGCTCCCTCCGAACCGCCATCCGCCGCGCCGAAGGCCCAGCGCCGCTGGCTTCGCCTCACGCCCGATCGCCTGGTGGCGCTCTTGCTGTTGGTCGAGGGGTTCCTTTGGCTCTGCGGGCGGTTCGGCTGGTTGGGCCTCCATGAGCATGGGGGCTGGAGGGTGATCGCCGCGGTGGCAAGCGTCGGCGTGGTCTTCCTCGTGATGCTCGTTTGGTGGCTCGCCGCCCTGGTCCTTCACTGGTGGTTCCAGTTCAGCATCCGCTCGCTCCTGGTGCTGACGGTTGCCGTCGCCGTGCCGTGCAGTTGGCTGAGACGGGAGATGGAGGAGGCGAAGGAAGAGAAGGAGGCAGTGGAGGAAATCCTGGAGGCGGGCGGCAGCGTCGAGTATGACAGCGAGTACGACCGGTCAGGGGCATGGATCAAGGGCGCCGGCTGGCCAGGCCCCGCGTGGCTGCGCGGCCCGCTCGGCGAGAATTTCTTCTCACGCGTCGTTCACGTCTTTGCGAGCACCGACGCGGAGCTGGCGCATCTCAAAGCGTTGGCCCGGCTCGAACGGCTGTGGCTCAATGGCGTGGCAATCACCGATGAAGGGCTGCGGCACCTGGAACGGCTGACTCAGCTACAGGAATTGTCCCTCGCCGGGACCACGATCACCGACAACGGTCTGCGGTGCCTCGATGGCTTGAGCAACCTTAGATCGCTTTGGCTTGAAGGATCGCGGATCACCGACGCGGGCCTGGTCCACGTGGGGCGGCTGCGGCAGCTTCGGCGCCTGAAGCTCGACGGTACGCGGGTCACCGACGCGGGGTTGAAACATCTGGAGGGGCTTAAGCGGCTCGAGGAACTATCATTGGACGATACCAAGGTCGCTGGCGCGGGCCTGGCCTATCTTGCGACCCTGCCCCGCCTCAGCCAGTTGTCGCTCAGTAAATGCCCCGTGACGGACGCCGGGCTGGAACACCTGCAGGGGCTGACCCAACTTCAAGTGTTGCGCCTGAGCATGACCGAAGTCAGTGATTCGGGGCTCGCCCACCTGAAAGGCCTGCGCCAACTCCGTGAGCTCGACCTTGCATGGAACCTGCTTACCGACGCCGGCTTGGAGCACCTCGCCGGCTTGCAGCAGCTTGAACGGCTGAGCCTCAATAACACCCAGGTCACCGCCGAGGGGGTGGACAAACTCGACGACCTGCTGCCGGAATGCCTGATAGAGTATGATTGACATGAATGATCGCAAACCCAAGCGTCGCTGGCTCCGATACTGCGGCTCCGCGCTCGCGGTCTTCATGCTCCTGGCCGCGATCGGGGCAACTTGGCTCAGTGTCCGGGCCTGGCGGGCAAGCAAGCAGCGGCGGGCGGTAGCGACAATTACGCAGGCCGGAGGGCAAGTGTCCTTCGATTACGAAAAGGAAGGCAGGAAAGAACCCTCCGGCCCGGCGTGGCTCCGCGCCCTGCTGGGCGACGATTTCTTTGCGCAAGTGCTCTCGGCGAAGGTGGTTGGCGCCACGGACCTCGCGTGCATCGAGGATCTTCTCCAGTTGGAGGAGTTGGATCTTACGGCGGCGGATGTCACCGATGCCGACCTGAAGCGCATCGCGGCGATCCGGCGACTCCGCAGACTGGATCTCGGCGACGCCCTGTTTGACGCCGAGGTTCTTGCGTCCTTCGGAGGTTTGACGCGCCTGGAGGAGTTGCATTTTGCGAGTTCATGGATTGACGACGACGAACTGAAGCACCTCAAGGGCCTTACCCAACTCCGGGTCCTTGACCTTAGGCAGGCCTCCGTCGGCGGCACGGGCCTGAAACGCCTTCGAGGGCTGCAACTCCGAGAGCTGAACCTTGCGGGGACGGCAGTTGCCGATGCCGGCGCGAAATACCTCAAAGCCTTCACGCAACTCGAGAAACTCGACCTCTCCGATACGCACGTCGGGGACGCTGGCGTGAAATATCTTCAAGGGCTGGCCCGACTCCGAGAACTGAGTCTTCGCGATACCGAGATTACGGACGCGTCGCTCGACTGCCTCGTCGGATTGACGGGGCTCCGGCTCCTGGACATTCGGGGGACCCGGGTGAGCGCGGACGGGTTGCAGCGACTCAAGCAACTGGCGCCGTCGTGGGATATCGAGGTCCTGTGGGACGCGCCACGGAAGGCTCCCCGCAGAGCGAAGCGACCCAAGACGCCCCCCGCGGCCGAGGATGAAAGCTCGCGTGACCCGTTCCCAATGCCTTTCTTCGCTCGCGTACAATCGTTTGCCCGATAGATCCGATAATGGCCGGCCCGTTCGTAGGGCGTGGCGGAAAGACCGAGCCGCGGGAGGGCCTCGGCCAGGGCGCGGTCGGGCACGGCCAGGAGATCGTCGGGCGCGAAAACGGGGAGCGGGGCGCCGGCCTCCAGCGGCAGACGCACAATCTGCCCTTCCCGCAGTCCGGCCCGCAGGTCCTGGGGCAAGTAGAACACCAGCGAGCCGATGCGTTCCTCCACCACGAAGAGCCGCCCCGGCAGGCGGTCGAAATGACGTGCCAGTTCCCGGGCGGACTGCCCTTCCGCCACCGCCGGGAGGATGACGGTCACGACTGCTGCAAACTGCGTCGTCATCGCCAGCACGGCCGACGCGAAGGCTGCCCGGGGCCGCCCGCCGGCCCAGTACCGCCAGGGTATCAAGGCGGTCAGGCCGGCGGCGATCAGGACTGCCCAGGCCCAGCCGGAGAATTGGATCTTTAACGCACGCTGGACGACGAGCATCGCGGCCGGCAGCATGATCGGGCCCAGGAGGCAGGACCCGCACAGGGTCGCCCCCATCCATCGCCGGGCGGACTCGCTCAAGGAGCCGTCCAGCAGGCGCGACCACGCCACGGAAGCCAGGAGGGCCACTGCCGGAAACACCGGCCAAATGTACGTGACCATCTTCGAGTGTCCCAGAGAGAGAAAGACCGTGCCCCCGATCAGCCAGGAGCCCAGGAACACCAGCGGCCGGCCGCCGGTACTCGGGCCGAGGGGGACAATCCCATTTTCGCTGGCTTCGCCGCGGAAATCGGGACAGTCCCCGGGCGTAGCGGCATGCCACTTCTGCCAGGCGTCGCCGAGCGTGACCGGCACATAGGCGATCCACGGCAGTCCGCCGCCCAGGAGCACCGGCAGGTAGTACCACCAGTGTGCATGGCCGTGCTGCTGCGTCCCGGTAGCGAAGCCCAAGAGATGCCGCTCGACGAAATAGTAGTAGAGGAATCCTGGCGAGCGAGACTCGACGGCGAGGTACCAGTTCGCGGCCAGCACGGCGGCAATGACCAAAGCGACGGCCCCGCGGAGGCAATGGGCCAGCCGGAGTCGCCGCGTCGCCAAGAGGTAGCCGCCGTAGGCGATCCCCACCAGGGCCACGCCGGCCAGGCCCTTGGTCAAGATGGCCAGGGCGAGAACCAAGCCGTTGGCGACTGCCAGGGCCCATGGATTCGCGATCTGTCGTCCGTGGTCCGTGGTCCGTGGTCCGTTGCAATTGGTGGCTGACGACTGACAACTGACAACTGACGACTGACGACTGACGACTGACAACTGACAACGGACTCTCTCTACTGCCGCCCGATCCGCTTCCCAGAACAACAGCAGCGAGAGCACGACCCACGGCACCAGGGCCACGTCATGCGCGGGGGCCTGTGCCAGGGCGGCGGGCAGGATCATGGTGGCATAGCACACCCCGGCCGCCAGTCCCGCGCGGCGGTCGAACATCCGCCGGCCCAAGAGGCCCGTCGCCACGGCCCCGGCGAGGCCCAAGAGCAGCCCCGGGAGCCGGACGGCCGCCTCCGACATCCCGAACAGGCGGAGCGAGAGGGCCTCGCACCAGAAATACAGGATCGGCTTGTCGAGAAAGACCTGCCCGAAGAGTCGCGGCACTATCCAGTCGCCCCGCTCGACCATCTCCTGGGCGATCGAGGCATGGAGTCCTTCGTCGGGGTCCAGCAAGGGGATTCGCGAGGCGATGGCCAGCGGGTAGAGGAAGATTACGGCCGCTACGACGGCCGCCAGGGCGATTCCGGGCGAGAGGTCAATCCATTTTGTCTTTTCCTTTCCGCACATCGGGTCTTCATCTTCCCCGAATTGCCCCGCGGTGGCAAGAGTAACCGTTGCCGTAGGTCCCGCTTGCCGTAGGTCCCGCTTGCCGAGCGGGACCCTGTTTTGCAAGGTAGCGGGCCCCCATCCCGCAAAGTCCCGCTCGGCAAGCGGGACCTACGGGGTACCGGACAATCCCACCCTCTTTTCGGGTGATAAGTTGCGGCCGCCGGTGCGGGTAACTATAATAATGGCCGTTCAGTGCCTCGACCGTAACTCCTGGTAACTTTTTAGCCGTCTGGAGTGATTGACCACGGATAACGCGGATTCCGCGGATAAGGCGATGCCGGCGCTATCGCCGGCACCTTATCAAGGCATCCGCGTTATCCGTGAAATCCGTGGCTTGCTTCCTTCCCATGAAGAACGTCCGCGGCACTTCCGGCTGTCGTGCTTCTCGAAGGCCGCTGCGCTGGCGGCCCTTGCTGGTTCTTGCCGCGCTCGGTCTCACGGCGACCCTGGCCGCCGGCCCCGCCCCCGTTGGGCGGAACTACAGCGCCCTGTGGCTGCCTCCGTGAATCTTCGCGCGGATGGCTTCCCAGTCTGGCCCCTTGGGCATGACGAAAAGACACGTCCCCTTGCTCAGGTCCGCCCACAGGTCACCCACCGCCCGCTTTTCCTTGGAATCGTCGTTGCTCCAGAAATGTCCGCCCTTGCTCTCGACGACTAGAAATCGGCCGTCCTGGAGCAGAGCGACAAAATCGGGATAGAATCTGTCGGTCGAGGTCGGTAGCCAGAATGATGATTCGGGGTGCCCTGGCACGTTGCGAACCCAATACCTCACTTCGTCAAGCTGGGCAATGAATGCCGCGCAATCGAATTCCTCGCCCTCCCCTTTGAGCTCGCCCACGAGCGGGAAGAAATGCTTAGCGAACCTGTAAGCCCCCTCGTAGTACCGGTTGGGCGGGTATCGGTCTTCGGCGTAATCAAAGCAGACCTCCGGGCCAACCTCAATGGTCGCGGCGTCGGCGGAGAACAGGACCCGTTGAAAGGCTTGCACGGCCATCGCGCGTCGGTGCTGGTCGATCTTGTCGGCAATCGCAGTGCGCAAGCGGAACTTCTGGCCGGCAAGCTGCTCGACCGCCAGCCCGCGTGATTCGACCAGGCCCGTCAACACCCGATGAATGAACAAGGTCGATTCCGTCCGGGTAATGTCCGGGTGGGAAATCTGCCGGTCCAGCCAGTTGGTCAAGCCGGCCACGTCCCAACCGGGCTCGATGCCCAGTAATCGCAGTTGCCGGTGAATCTGGTCTACAAAGTGAACCTCGATCCTTCCCTCGTCGGATACGTCGATGTCGCCTGTTGCTCCCCCGATGTACTCGGATGGAAACTCCGTCTCCGACAAGGCGGCCTGACACTCCGAAAGCCGCCAAGCAGCGTCGAGAAAATGGCCTTCCTCGAATAGTTCAAGCTGGCCGTCCACCCGGATTGCCAGCATGGGCACCCGGAACGGGCCGCGTGCGGCCGGCGTAGTATCCGTTGCGACGGCCCGGCCGTGCGACAAGTGGTAACCGGCCCCCGGGCGGGGCGAATTCGGCCGAACGGGTCCCCGTTGGGCGTCCGCATCAATCCGGTGCCGGAGCCGGGCGCGACGGCGCTGTTGGCCGGCGGCCTGGCCTGCGGCGCGGCGATGTGGCTCAGACGCACTGTAGGTCCCGCTTGCCGTAGGTCCCGCTTGCCGAGCGGGAGCCCGTTCTCGCAAGCTTGCCGAGCGACCCCGTTTCGCAAGCTAGCGGGGCGCCATCCCGCAAAGTCCCGCTCGGCAAGCGGGACCTACTGTCTGCCGCGGGACCCCGTTCTCGCAAAGTCCCGCTCGGCAAGCGGGACCTACTGTCTGCCGCGGGAGCCCGTTTTCGCAAAGTCCCGCTCGGCAAGCGGGACCTACTGTCTGCCGGACGACCCCATCCCGCAAAGTCCCGCTCGGCAAGCGGGACCTACGGGTTCCCCCCGTTCTGAGCATCAACTCCGGCCCCGTTGCCTCGACTTTCACTGCCGGGGATGGTATAAAGCAGCTATGAGCGAGCTACAAGCCTCCGTACAGCCCGCGGGTATTCATCCGCGGCCGCCGATGCCGGCGCCCCGCGCGGACGACCCGCCCTATCGCAAGGGCGAGCCGGTGGCGATGTTCATTCCCTGCTATATCGACCAGTTCTACCCGGCGATCGGCCGGTCGATGGTCGAACTCCTGGCGCGGCAGGGCGTGCCGGTCGTCTTCCCGCCGGAGCAGACCTGCTGCGGCCAGCCGGCCTTCAACTCCGGCTACTGGGACGAGGCCCGCCGGGTAATCCACCACTTCTGCCGGGTGTTCGCCGACCACCGGTGGATCGTCTGCCCGTCGGCCTCGTGTACGGCCATGTGCCGGGTGTTCTTCGGGCACGTGGATCCCAGCCCGGAGGTCGTGGGCGTCGGGCGGCGGGTCTTCGAGCTGGCCGAGTTCCTGGTCGACATCCTGGGCGTGACCGACACGGGGGCCGCCTTTCCGCACAAAGTCGCCCTGCACGTCGGCTGCCACGGGCGGCGGGAGCTGGGGGCGGCGGGGCAGCCGCTGCGGCTCCTCGAGAGCGTCCGCGGCATGACGTACTGCGAGATCCCGAACGTCGAGGAGTGCTGCGGGTTCGGCGGGACGTTCAGCGTGAAGATGCCAGGCACCTCGCTGGCCATGGGCGCGACGAAGAAAGAAAATATCGTCGCCAGCGGGGCCGAGGTGGTCGTCTCGGCCGACGTCAGTTGCCTGATGCACATCGGCGGCATGCTCCGCCGGGACCCCGCCACACGGCACATCCGCACGATGCACCTCGCGGAGGTCCTCGTTCAGCAGGACGGAAGAATTGCAAATTGAGAATTGCAAACTGGCAACTGACAACTGGCAACTGACAACTGGCAACTGACAACTGACAACTGACAACTCAGACAATGTCCACCGAATCGAGTCATCTTTCCGGCGCACCATTCCTGAAGGAAAGGACGAAGGGTCTCTACGAGCCGTCGCCCGAATTCGCCTCGCTGGGCCGGGCGACCGAGTACTCCAGCAAGCACAACCGCGGGATCACCGGCGCGATCGCCTCGTTCGAGGATTGGCGCGAGGCGGCCCACCAGATCAAGCAGTACGCGGTGGCCAACCTCGACAAGCTGCTGGTGGAGTTCGAGCGGAACATCACGGCCAGGGGCGCCGAGGTGCTTTGGGCCCAGAACGCCGAGGAGGCCAACCGTCACGTGCTCGATATCGCCCGCCGGCACAACGTCCGCTCGGCGGTCAAGTCGAAGTCGATGGTGACGGAGGAGATGGAGCTGAACCACGTGCTGGGGGAGGAGGGGATCCGGGCGGTCGAGACGGACCTGGGCGAGTACATCGTGCAGTTGGCCGGCCAGCGGCCCATCCACATCGTTACGCCCGCCCTGCACATGTCGGCCGCCGACGTGGGCCGGCTGTTCGCCGAGAAGCTCGGCGAGCCGTTCAGCGCGGAGCACCAAAGCCTGACGGCCATCGCCCGGCGGCACCTCCGCCAGGAGTTCCTCGAGGCCGGGCTGGGCATTTCGGGCGCGAACTTCGCCGTGGCCGACACGGGGACCCTGGTGATCGTCGAGAACGAGGGCAACGCGGGGCTCTCGACCGCCACGCCGCCGGTCCACGTGGCCCTGGTGGGCATTGAAAAAGTCCTGCCGCGGATCGCCGACCTGCCCGTCTTCCTCAACCTGCTGGGCCGCAGCGGCACCGGCCAGAAGCTCACCACCTATACGCACCTGATCCATGGGCCCGTCGCCGGGCGAAAGCTCTACGTCATTTTCCTCGACAACGGGCGGACCAACGTGCTCCGCGATCCGGCGGGCCGGCAATCGCTGTTCTGCATCCGGTGCGGGGCGTGCCTGAACGTCTGCCCCGTCTACCGCCGCGTCGGCGGCTGGGCCTACGGCTGGGTGTATCCCGGTCCGATCGGCTCCGTCTTGACGCCGCACCTGATCGGACTGGAGAAGGCCGGCACGCTGCCGTTCGCCTCGTCGCTGTGCGGGGCGTGCGGCGAGGTCTGCCCCGTGAAGATCGATCTCCCGCACCAACTGGTCCACCTGCGGTACCGGGCGGTGACCGAGCCCTCGCCGATGAACTCGCCCCTGGAGCGGCTCACCTGGAAACTCTGGGCATGGGCCATGAGCGGTCCGCGGCGGTACGGCCTGACGATGTGGGCGGTCCGCTGGGGCGTCCGCCTGACCCGATTTCTCCCCTGGCATCCCGGCAAGCTGGGGGCCTGGACCCGCGGCCGCGAGCTGCCCGAGGTCCCGGCCCGCTCCTTCCGAAGCTGGTGGCGGAGAGAGGGGTCAGGGGACAGGGGGCAAAGCCCCCGGACTGCGTCCGGGGGGCCGGGGGTGAGGGCCAATGAGGAGATTGCAAATTGAGAATTGCAAATTGCAAATTGCAAATTGCAAATTGACCACTGACCACTGACAACTGACCATGACCAGCCGTGACGCCATCCTCCAGCGAATTCGCAGCGGCCTGGGCGCCGGCCAAAGCCCCGCGGCCCCGCCCGTGCCCGACGTGTGGCCGCACGTGACCTCCGACCCGGCGGAGCTGGCGAAGCGTTTTGCCGACGAGCTGTCGGCGGTCCACGGCGAGACGATCCGCGCGGCGACGATGGACGAGGCCCGCCGGCGGCTTGCCGAATTGCTCGATGCCGAGGGCTGGACGCCCTTGGGGGCCGTCGATCGCCCCTTGGCGCGCGAAATGACGGCCGAACTGGCCCCCGAACGGGTCGCCTGGGCCCAGGCGGATTGGCAGCCGGCCCGCCTGGCCGACCTCCCGGCCGGCCTCGTCTCGGCCGAGTGGCTCCTGGCGGATACGGGCACGTGTGTAATCGCCTGCGCGACCGTCCAGGAGCGGCTGATGTGCTACCTGCCGCCGGCCTGCATCGTCGTTGCCCGCGTGAACCAGTTGGCGGAGCACTTGCCGGCCGCCTGGGGCGATCTCTCGCGGCGATGCGCCCAGCAGGAGTTGACCGGCGAGTTCCTCATGGTCACCGGTCCGAGCCGCACGGCCGACATCGAGAAGATCCTGATCCTCGGCGTCCACGGCCCGAAGCGGCTCATCGTGCTGCTGGTCGGGTGAAGCGGCTGTCCGCGTCATTACAGGATCGGGTTTATGAGCACGAAAGATAAGACCAAGAAGAACGTCTCCGAACAGCAGATTGACGAGATCGTAGCAGCGCAGGCAAACGATGATGCAGCCTGGGGAAAGCCGGTTCGCGTTCGCAGAACAAAACCCTCGGTCCGCCCGACAGGCGGCAATCGAAAAAGGAACAATCATGGCAGACCGCGAGGCACTGCTCAAGCGGATTTCAATTGACCCGAACGTCTGTTTCGGGAAGCCCTGTGTTCGGGGTACCCGGATCTGGGTTTCGCTAATTGTCGACAACCTGGCCGAAGGGGTTCCCGAGACGGAACTCCTCGAGGCGTATCCTCAGTTGCAGCCGGAAGACATTCGCGCCGCGCTGGCGTTCGCCGCGGAAATGACGCGAGAGCGGATCATCCCACTCCCGAAAGATAAGCCATGAATACTCGCCAAGAGGAGCGGGCCGTGAACAGCCGCCAGAAGGAGCCCGCGGCGCCAAAGCTTTCCCGGCGGGCGTGGCTGAAGGATTCCGCCGCCCTGGCCGCCGCCGGCTCGCTGCTGGCCGGGCTCGACGCGGCGCGATCGGCCCATGCGTCGGGGAGCGACCTGATCAAGATCGGCTTCGTCGGCTGCGGCAATCGCGGCACGGGCGCCTGCCGCGAAGCGCTCAGCACGGCCGGCCCGGTGAAGCTCGTGGCCATGGGCGACCTCTTCGCCGACCGCCTGGAGTTCAGCCTGAAGAACCTGCTGAAGCGCGACGAGTTGCGGGGGCGGATCGACGTGCCCGCCGCAAGGCAGTTCGTCGGCTTCGATGCCTGCGAGAAGGTGATCGGCTCGGGCGTAGACCTGGTCCTTCTGACCACGCCGCCGCATTTTCGGCCCATGCACTACGCGGCCGCGGTCAAGGCGGGCAAACACGTCTTCATGGAAAAGCCGTGCTGCGTGGACGCCCCGGGCTACCGCCTGCTCGTGGCCGCCAATGAGGCGGCCCGCAAGAAACGACTCTCCGTGGTCGCGGGCTTGCAGCGCCGCCACCAGCGGAACTACCTTGACGGGATCGAGAAGATTCGCGCGGGCGCGGTGGGCCGGATCATGTACTTCCGCACGTATTTCAACATGTCCGGCGGCCGCGAGGGCGCGCCGAAGCCGGCGTCGGTCGGCGAGATGGAATACCAGATCCGCCACTGGAACCTGTTCTGCTGGTTGTGCGGCGATCACCTGGTGGAACAGGCGTGCCATGAAATTGACGTGGTCAACTGGATCATGGAGGATCATCCGCCGATCCGGGCCCAGGGGATGGGCGGGCGCCAGGTGCGCGTTGGCCCCGGCACCGGCGACATCTTCGACCACCATGCGATCGAATTCGAGTACGCGGGCGGCGTGCGGCATTTCTGCCAGGCCCGCCAGCAGGCCGGCACCTGGCTGCACGTTTCCGACAACGTACACGGCACGAAGGACTCGCTGGCCATCGGCAGCGGCGCCTGGGGGATGGGCACGTTCACGCCGCGCGAACTCCGCAACAGAGACTACCGCGGGGACAACCCGTACCAGCGGGAGCACGACGATTTGTTCGCCAGCGTGCGGGGCAGCGGCCCCTACCGGTTCGAAGGAGACTATGCCGCTACGAGCAGCATGACTGCCGTACTGGGCCGGATGGCCACCTACTCCGGCCAGATGATCACCTGGGACGAGGCGGTGGAGTCGAAGATCGTTCTGGCCCCGGAGCGCTACGCCTTGGACGCCGCCCCGCCGGCGATACCCAATGCCGAGGGATTGTACCCGGTGGCCATGCCCGGCATAACCAAAGCCTTCTAACACTACTGCGCAAGATTGGAAAGGGGACTGGCTCCGTCGCCACGCTCGATGTGGCGGTGGGCAAACGGGTTGCGGCGACGGTGCCTGTCCCCTTTCCCCGGAGGGCGGAAAAAGGGGGGACAGGCACCGTAGCGGCGGCGGTTCTTCCACCGGCTAGCAACCTGCGCCACGGAGCCAGTCCCCCTTTTTTCGCGGAATCTCTGTTGGGTTTGGGCACCCAATGCGGAGAAATAGTAGGGCAGTGTCGACCGAGCAACGGCATGCTAGAGCGTCAGGAATTTCTTAAGGTTTTTTTGCGGGAAGAGCGCCTCCTGGCGGCCTACCTCCTGAGTGCGACCGGGAATGTCCATGCGTCGGAGGACCTTCTCCAGACGGTGGCCCGCATCCTTTGGGAGAAACTGGCCGACTACGACGAGACGCGGCCGTTCGGGGCCTGGGCCCTGGGCGTGGCGCACCTGGAAGTCCTGAAGTGGCGGCAGCAGGCGGCCCGGTCGCGAGAGGTCCTTTCGGAGGACTCGATGCGGCTCCTGTCCGACACGGCCGCCCGGCATGCCGAAGAAACTGATGAGCGATACTACTTCCTGGTGGGGTGTCTCCGGGGACTCGGCGGCACGGCCCGTTGCGTAGTCGAAATGAAGTACGGCGAGGGACGCAGTATTCGCGAGATCGCTGGTTTCCTGAAGAAGAGCGTGGCGGCCGTCGAGATGGTCCTCGTCCGCAGCCGCAGGGCCCTGCGGGATTGCATCCAGCGGAAGATGTCACGGGCAGCGTCGGAGGCGCCATGAACCACGAGTGCCAAGAGTTGCTGGATCGCTACCTGGACGGTTCCGCGTCGGCCGAGGAGTGCCGGCAAATCGACCAGTGGATCCGGCGGGACCCGTCGGCCCGGGAGGCCCTGTTTCGGACCGCGGCCATGGAAGTGGATCTTCGCCGGCTTCTGGCGAACCCCTTGGCGCGGCCCGCGGCCGAGGGCCATGTCCGCGCGGCGGCTTCGAGGAGGTTCTTCGCCTATGCGGCCGCATCGGCGGCGGTGGTGGCGGTGGCCGGCTGGGCCCTGGCCCTAACGATGGCCGGCCAGTATCGCGCCAAGTGCGGCCAACACCAGGCCGCGCTGGAGCGGCTGGCAGACCTGGAAGCCGCCGGGCCGCTGTCAGTCGCCCCGAAGGCCCCGGACCGGCGGTTCGACGCCGGCCGCCTCATCGAGACCCGCGGGCTGGTCCTGGCCTCGCTCAAGGGGCAGGCCAAGGCCATCCCCGTGACGGCCGAGTCTCCCATTCCCATGGGCGGCTCGCTGTGGACATGCCCCTGGGGCGGTGCTGCCATGCGGTTCGCCGACGGGGCGTCGATGGACCTGGAGCGCAGCACCGAAGTGGCTATCTCGCAATCCGAGACCGGCCGCCACGCGACGATCAAGCAGGGCATCCTCCTGGTCAACAATCGGAACGGCTCCCCGGACCGCGCGATCGTCATCGCCACCGCCCATGCCACTGTCAAGGTGGTCAATGCCCAGGTGGTCGTCGCCTCCGAGGGGGATCGCACGCTCGTCGAGGTGGCCGAGGGCCGGGTCGAGGTGACGCGGACGTCCGACGGACGGACGCTGGCCGTCGGCGCCAACAACTATGCCGTGGTCAGCCCGGCCGCCGAGCCGAAAGTCCTGAACGGCCGGCTTGCCTGGCGGCTGGAACCGGTCAGACCGTAGTACGCATTGCTCGCGCACGGGGAACAGAGGGGAGTTTTGGAAAAGTGGACGAGGACATCCGAATCTACTTGCTGGAAATCGGGAAGATGCCTCTGCTGACGGCCGGGGAGGAGCGGGCGGCCGTCCGGCAGATCCGTGCGGCGGGCATGCGATTCCGCCGGGACGTGTTGGCCTGCGAGTTCGTGCTGCGCGGTGCGATGGATCGCATTCGGGCCGTTTGCGACGGCCGGGAGCCGTTTTACCAGGTCGTTGAGGAGGCCGCCACGATCCGCGCCGCCGAGCGGGTTCGGGTCCGCAACGAGCTGGCCCGAATGCTGGCCCTGGCCGAGCGCCTGCTGCGCCGCAATGTCTATGACGTCCGGATCGTCCGCGACCCCTGGACGGACTCCCACCAGCGCGACATGGCGCGGCGGCGCCTGCTGG
>JBEKCP010000025.1:0-22645 GCA_050014815.1 Thermoguttaceae bacterium
GCCGAGACGGCCGCGCTCCCCCCTGCCGCCGTTGCGGCCGAGACGGCCGCGCTCCAAGCGACGCCAAGGCCACGAGCAATCATGGCTGCGAGTGCAGTTGACGCGCTACCGTCAGCAGGTCCCACAACAGCGGGCGGGACGCCCGCGCTCCCAATCATTTCGGGCAAGTCGCCGGTTTCAGCAACGGACTTGAGCAGATCGGCATAACCAAGATCGTCGCACTTCTCAGGGCCGAGCATCACGCCACCGGCCCATGCAGCCGCTATGATACGGAAAGGACGTAAGGCTCGGTCCATCTCGACCTTGGTCGCCTCCTTGTTCTCAATCTCGGCCTGGCTGATGCCCACGGTAGCTTCGAGATCGCCCACATAGCGGATCGCCTCGTGGAGCGTCTTCTCCAGAGCCTTGGTAAGCCCTTGATGGAAGACGCCCTCGATCGGTTCCTTGGGATCGCTGGGCCGGGTAATCAGATTGTTCCAGAACGGGCCAGTGAGCGAATCGCCAACGACGATCCGATGGTCGAGGAACGTGAGCGGCATCCCTTCGGCGTGCGATTCCAGCCAAAGGGCCAGCTTGGCCAACTCGACGGCCAGCGGGTTCTTATCGACGCCGTAGAGGCAATGCACGGCTACCAGGCGGCGGCAGAGGGCCTCGGCCCGGTGCTGCGAATAGCCAGCCTGCTCTCCCTCGGCTGCCCGGCTGGGCAGATAGCGGAGCAGTTCGTCGTCAGGATCGGGCAGGTCGAGAATGCGGCGGCGGTAGTCGACGGACGACGGACGACGGGCGACGGATGTTTGATTGTCTGGCCCGTCGTCCGTCTTCCGTCGCCCGTCCCGTTCCTCCTGCCGCTCCAGCTCACTCGCCTTCTCATCGCACAGACGCACTGCCTCATACAACTTGTCGCCCAGGAAGCGGCAGGACTCGACCAGGAAATGCCCGCTGCCGCAAGCCGGATCGAAGACTTTGAGCTTGAGGATTTCGCATGGCTGCGGATTATCTGGTGGTGACCGCTCGGCCACCTGCGGCCCGAGGGTTTCCTGCACCAGGAAGCGGACGAAGCTGTGGGGCGTGTAGTAGGAGCCGGTGGCCTTGCGGCCCAGGCCGACACGGAGATAGAACCGCTTGGGCGGGATCTCCTCGATCCAAACGACGGAAGACGGACGACGGGCGACGGACGGGGAATCGTTGTCGGAGTCCCCCTCACTCGCATCATCCGCATCTGGTTCCTCTGGCCCGTCGTCCGTCGTCCGTCGTCCGTCGTTCTCCGGGCGATACTTCTCGCCTTGGGCGATGGGCACGACGACTTCGAGTTTCTGGCGGCGGAGGCGACACATCGGTTCGGTGGCGATGCCCGGCTCCAACTCCAACAGGGCCTCGTAGACGCGGCCCAGGTCTTCCACGTCGAGCGGGCCGTAGTGGACCCGCTGCCGTTCACCGGCCTTCTTCTTCGGCGTGGTCCAGAGGAGCTGATCGAGGAGATGAGCGACTGCCCGCTCGCCCCACCGCAACTGCGACAGCACGGGTGTGGCGTCGGCGCTGAACAATGCCCCGCCGAGCGGCTTGACGTTCAGCTCGGTACACTCGACGCCCTCGTGGAACATGCGGAACAGCCCCCGAAGGCCCTGCTCCAGCAGACCGCCAGTCTCGACTCCATCGTAAAGCACCTTGGGGGCGTAGCGGGCCAGGGCCATGCTGGGGCTGAAGGTGTTACGCCACAGGCTTGTCGATGCGAAGGTGAACGACCGGGCCGGATCGTCGCTCGATTCCAGCTTGAGGACGAAGAGCAAGCGGTAGACGATAATGAGGCCCTCGTGCCAGAGGGCGCGGGCAAGGGCGGCGACGGAGGACGGGGGACGGACGACGGAAGTAACACTGTCTGGCCCGTCGTCCGTCGTCCGTCGTCCGTCGCTCTTCAGCCGTTCGAGCGTTTCCCGATTGTCGGGGTGGTCCAAGACTTCCTGGATGAACCGCCCGATCGCCTGCCGGGCCTGATCCCGCAGGTCCTTGGTGACGCGGGCCTGCTGCAACCGGGCCTTATCGACCAGTTCCGGGATCTTCTGGAGCCCGGCGGGAGAAGCCAGCGCCAACAGCAGCCGGAACGAGTCGGGCACCTCCCGGCTACGCTTCCAGTCGGGGTCGAGGGTGAAGATCACCTGGGAGTCGGGCCGGGCCGGGTCGGCAATAAGCAACCGCAGTTCGACGCCGTTGGTCAGCAGGCCCACACGCTCACCGCTGGCCAACATTACCCGCTGGGCGATCCGCAAGTGGCTGAACCGATACGCCTGGCCTCGCTTGGCCGGGGCGTCGAGGTCTTCATCGAAATCGGTGGTCCAGGCACGGAGCTTCGCACCATCCGGGGCCGCGAGCAGATAGCCGCCGTCTTCCCGGCCCTCGCGGGTTTCCACGTCGGGGGCCGACTGGATCTCCTCGCCGCTATATCCCAGGTGTTTGCACAACGGCTTGATCGTTTGGTTGCGGACGTGGAGGTATCCGCCTCGCACAGCCAGCTTGGCCAACTCGCGACGGTAGACATCCCAATCATTTTTGAGCTGCTTGCCCTCGCTCCCGGTGTTCTTGGGCAGGAGCTTGAGCTTCGTCAGTTCGTTCTCCAGCTCGAACTTGACGAACGGCTCCGGCAGGGCAGGCCCGGTGAACTGGGTATCGGTCAGGTCAAACGCCATGCTTTGCCTCCGGCATCAGCATCAGGACACCCAGCGGCACGACTTGCGGCTGGCCAAGGTCCAACAAGGCGTCAAGGATCTTCTTCCGTTTTGCGTGGATGCGGAGCACGCCATCGGCCTCGCTACGTTTGGCCGGAGACTGATCGGCGTCGGAACCAAAGGCCGCCAGGCGTTTCTCGGGATCGCTGATCGACCACCATGCAGCGACGGACGACGGGGGACGGACGACGGAGGAAGAAGCCTGGCCCGTCGCCCGTCGTCCGTCTTCCGTCGTCTCCCGCTGGACGAGCAAACCAAGCTGGACCTCGCCACCGGGCTTGCCTGTGATCTCCTCAGCCCGTTTGGCGAGCCATTGTTGTTGGGCCGCTTCTTCCGCTTCGAGCGACTTACGACGCTGCGTGATGAAGCCCTCGCCGATCGGCCGGAAGGACCCGGCGGCGGCCTCGCGGGCACCATCGGCGGCCGTTGCGGCCCAGGAAGCGAAATGGTTCTTCCAAAGATCGGTTGTGCGGATGGCCTGCTCGGGATCGGCCAGGTGCGACCACTGGTCGGGGCTGTCGTGGACGGCGCTGCGACCGGAAGGACCGACTTCGACGGCGAGCACCCGCTCCAACTCTCGACCGCCACGGCTGGAGACACGCCCCAGGAACGTGTAGAGCAGCCTGGGCTCGGGCACCTTGGCACGGACGGCGCTGGCACGCGGGTCTTGCCCCCGTGCGGCCGGGCCACCGAAGGAGAGGTTGCGAACGCGATCCAAGGCCCGGCGGACCAGGGGATGTGCCCGGCCAAGATAGCCGATCGGGTTCTCCTCGTCGTCGGCGGTGACTTCCAGCTTGGTCGTCAGCCGGACCACGCCCTTCTCGGCGTCGTAACCAGGCAGGTCTTCCAGCCCAAATCGCCAGGCAGACGGCAGGCCAAGCTGGAAGTGATCGTCTTCAAGCCGACCGACGAGTTGCCCGCCGTCGAGACGGACGGCATCGCAGACGAAGGCCGCCAGGTCCACGGCGCCCGCGCGATTTCCAGCCGCACGGGCCTCGCTGGCCTCGGTCAATAACGTCTCCTCGGCGTTCAGGCCGGCATCGCCCAACCAGGTGTTGGTGCGGGCCGCCTGCTCGAACCCTTTCAGGCTCTTGTCGATCTCCTCCAGAAGCTCCTTGGTGGCTGGATCGGCACCTTCGGCCTCGTCGCCCTCGCGGAAGTCGAATAGCGTCGGCTCCTCACGGAAGAGCTTGGTGTCTTCGTCCATGATGCCCGCCAGCAGCTTCGCCTGGGCGGCATCGCTGGAGGTGGTCAGGCCGAGCGTGTTGGGCACGAAGGTGAGCCGGGTCCGCTGCCGCTCGTACTTGGCGATGAGCCGCAGCAAGATGCGGTCCTCGAACGTGCCACGCAGGAAGAAGTAGCGGACGATGGGCTCGTACTGCTGGCCGTAGCGGTCGATGCGGCCATTACGCTGTTCCAGCCGGTTGGGATTGAATGGCAGCTCAAGGTGGATAAGGTGGTGGCAGCGGTTATGCAGGTTGAGTCCCTCGGCCGCCGAGTCGGTGCTGACCAGAATGATGCCCTGCTGGCTACGGAACTGCTCGGTACGGGCCTGCCGAACCCTGTCGTTGTCGTCGCCGGACATGGTGACCACGGTGCCGATGCCAGGCATGGCCTTGAGGGCCGCGACCGCCGCCCGCTGGCTATCGACGTATTCAGTATATATAAGGACGTTCGCCTTCGGTTCCTGCTGGCGGATCGACTGGATCTCGTGGACGAGCTGGTCGAGCTTCGGGTCCTGGGCCTGGGCACCGCTGGCCAGCTCGATCAATTCTTCCAGGCGATCCACGATGCTCGAAACTTTGGCGACATGTCGGGTTTCCTTGCGAATCTCGCGTTCGACCTGGGCCAACTGCTGGGCCAGGTCCTCGGCTTCCAGCGATGTTCGCTCGTCTTCCTCCTCTTTGCTGACCGTGCCGAAGCGTTCCTGCTTGCGGAGATATTCCCGCAGGGTCCGGCGGCGCTGGCGGCGGCCTTCCTCGCTTTCGACCTTCTCGGCCAGCAAGCCCTCGAAACGATCGGCAACAACGGAGAGCGTGGACTTGCAGGCTTCGACCGTGGAGACGCTACGCTTTAGCAGGGCGATGAAGGCCAGCACGTCGGCATAGCTCTTGTTGTGGAACGCCCGGCGAAGCTCGGGGGCGATCAGTTCCATGAGGCCCTTCTGCATGGCGATGAACTTCGGATGCCGCTTGGGATCGGGCTTCACGGGAATCGGCAGGACTTTACGCTCCTTGAAGAGGGGCGACTTGGTCACCGGATCGAAGATGTGCTTCTTCAGCCGACGAACGACGTAGGGCCGATAGCGCTCAGCCCGCAATGCCCCTCGGCCATCCACGAGCGACGGGTCGAGCAGCTCGCACAGCGAGGCGAAGGAACGGTCGTTGCCGTCGTGCGGGGTGGCGGTGGCCAGGATCAGGCAGTCGCAGCGACGGGCCAGGACTTCGGCCAGACGACGACGCAAGGAGTCTTCGCGATCTTGTACCCCGCCCACGTCCATGCAGTGATGGGCTTCGTCGATGACCACCGCGTCGTAGCTGGCCCGGTCGAGCTGCTCCAGGACCCGCTCTTGCTTCAGGAAATCGACCGATACCAGACCGAGCGGGATGTGGTCGAAGGGGTTGGAGCCCAGTTCGTTGGTGCGGCGGATCTCTTCGAGCTTCGCCCGGTCGATCACCTCCATGCGTAGGCCGAACCGCTCCAACATCTCGACCTTCCACTGCTCCAGCAAGGGACCGGCGGGCGAGACGATGAGGATGCGGTGGACGAGGCGCCGGGCGGTGAGTTCGGTGAGCACCAGGCCGGTTTGGCACGTCTTGCCCAAGCCGACGCCATCACACAGCAGCAGCCGCACGCGGCTCATGCGGATCGCCCGCAGCACGGGGACGAGCTGGTAGGGCTCGATTCGCAGGCGGCCTGGCTGGACGGCCAGGAGGGCATTGGGGCCGAGGGCCTGCTCCAAGAGGAACGCCTGGTGGTAGACCAGCCAGTTCACGAGCGGCGCCGCCCGATCGGGCCGGAGGTCATGGCGGATGGGCTCGATGAGCTCGAAGGGGTGAAGGATGTCGAGTTCGTTGCCCAGCACCGCGTTCTCCAGCCCTCGCAGCCGGAAAAGCGTCTGCGGGCCGAGGCTCTGGCTGGAGACGACTTCCCATCGCAGCCCTCGGGCGTGGACTTCGGTTCCCGGCAGAAGTTCCATTGTGCTGGTCGTCATGGTGCGGTGGTTTCCGGGTCTATCGCGGTTTGCGGTTACGGGGCACGTCGCGCCGCCAGCCTGTCGGGTAGACGCCCGACTTCTCGATCTGCCGGAGCAGCTTCTCCAAGTCGGTCTTCTTGAACAGGCGGTAGTTGCTGACCGGGTTGCGGTGGACGGGGATCTTGGCGTCCCGGTGCCAATTCCTAAGCGTGTTGGGCGTAACGCCCAGGAACTTTGCCGCCAGCTTGATCGTGACGTACTCACCGAGCGTGGGCATGGGTATTCTCGTGGTCGGAATCCCCCTGGAAGCGTGGTAACTACAAGGTTACCAAACTGGCCGCGGGGGCGGAAGTACCCGGCGGACCAACAGGCAGTTTTCTATGACCGCCGCCCATCCCTGAACACCCTGCTGGGCATCACCAAGGCGAAGAAGCGGCTGAAGAAGGAACTGGTCACCAGAGACGAGATCGAGGGCCTCATGGCTGACCTACTGTGTGTCGATGCACCACCTGCCGGGCAAACGGCCCTGACCAGTTGGGTGAAGGAGCACGCTGGCACGTTGGGGCACCGCGTGGCAATTGACAGTGTCCCAGACAGGAACTAAGATCAGTAATCACTCTGTGGAGGCAGACCAATGGTGAAAAGTCGGAAATGGTGCGCGGCGATGGTACTGGTTGCCGGCGCGATGCAGTGCGCGGCGGTTGCCGCGGGTGAGGCATCGACAACCGGGGTCTTGGTCAATCCGACGGGGCGCGTGTATTCCAATGAGTTGCTGCGGCTGAAGCTCGAGCTGCCAACGCCATTCGACCCCGCGAAGGTGGCGGTGCAGGAAGACGGCCTGGAGGTGCCTTTTCAGGCGGAGACCATCGGCGACAAGCCGGTTCTGTGGGTGGCGGTGAACCTGAACAGGGATGAGAAGCGAACTTATGTGGAAGACTTGCCAGGAGTACGTGCTTCGCCACACTATCGAGAGCCTGGACAAGATCCACCAGGAATACGTGATCGACTGGCCGGGATTGCGGCCCGCCCCCGGGGGCGGAAAAGGGGACAGTCCCCATTTGCCGACACGGCCCGAAGGGTGCTTCGCACAAATGGGGACTGTCCCCTTTTCCGCCCCGGCATCCGACGGCTACGCCACCGGCGCGGGACGGTTTGGGCTGCGAAGCAGTCCTTTCTTCGGATGGGGCCCCGGCGCCGGATCGGTTTCGGGCGAGAACCATCCGATTCTGGACCTGGTTCGCGCTCAGACGTTTCTCGACCCGGATACGTTCGGAAATTACTGGCTCTACTTCTCGCCGGAGAATCCGAATTTCGCGACGTCGTGGTGGTCGCCGGCCTATTCCTACGCGGCCAAATGTGCGGGGCATCCGCGGTTCAAGGACTTGGCGAAGCTGGCGGAGATGAAGCTGCGCGAGGATCTGTACCATTCGGTCACCTTGCCGGGGGGCGCGGGCCAGGAATGTCCGGGCTACATGGCAGGCGCGCTGGATCACCTGAGGCGAAACGCGCAGTTCTGCAAGGAGAATCTCGGGTTCGATCTTACCGGCGACCCGCGGCTAAGAGCGGCGGCCTCGTTCATCCTGCACACTTCCCACCCGGCCGGCGACGGGGGCCGGCGATCGCACCCGGGAGGCGACACGCATCCGCCGGGACCGAACGTGTTCGCATACGCAAACACGTTCGGGGTAAATGAGAATCCGGCTGAGTTCGTGACCGAAGAACTGCCGGGATTCGGAGTGGTCTTCCGCAATCAACCCGCCACGCCGCGTGAGACCTACTTGGCCTTTAAGAGCGGCCCCAACCGGGGTCATTACCACGGCGACCAGTTGTCGTTCCACTATGGCGCCTACGGGCGGATGCAGTTGGTGGACCATCATTGTTCGTACAAGCCGCGCGCCGGGCAGGAGCACATGCACAACCGCGTGGCCTTTCACACCGACAAACTGCCGTGGGCGAACATGGACGGCTACGAGCGGGTCCTGGCATTCAAGACCTCGCCGGACGTGGACATCGCCATCGGGCAGGTGGAGTCGGAGCGGCTGCGCGTGACGGAGAAGTTTCCGCCGGAAAAGTGGGATACCAGGCTCCCCCAAGAAGTCTTCGATACCCCGTTGAAGTACCGCCGCACGATCGTGTTTCTGAAGGGCAAGGACCGCGATTACTTCGTCATCCGCGATCAACATGTCGGCCCGGACGTCTTTGCCACCTACTGCCTGCATGGGTATGGCGATAAATGCGAACAGCGGGACAGGACGTTCGACTTCGACGGGGTCAGCGCGTTCGTTGCCAGCCCCAAGGATTTCCAGGTGTCGAGCCACGACTGGCAACATGCCAATGGCGAGCCGGAAGCGACCAGGGGATTGCGCCTGACGACCCGCGGCAAGAGCAGTGAATTCATCACGGTCCTGATGCCCAGGCCGGTCGGGACGGTCGAAACGGTGGAACTGGTCCTCAAAGGCGCTATACCTAGTGAAGAACTCCTCAAGTACGGAAAGGTGATCGAGAGCAAACTGGACCTCCACGTTGGTCTGAGGCGGCGGAACGGGAAGGTGGTTGCAGAGCCCGCGCGGTTCTCGGTGTCCGACCCCCGCCAGGTCCATGGCGAGGGGACGCCGACAATCACGGCCGCGGCCGACGGTTGGAAAGCTGAGCTGCGAGCGATGGTGGACCCGAGTCGAAATAGCCCAGGCGGCAAGGCCACCTACAGCATCCAGTGGAAACAGGACGGCCGCAAGTGCTCCGGCGCCTTCAAAGGGACCTTTATCCAGGACGAGAAAAATGGTCCCGGCAAGAGGCGGGAAATCAGTGGCCCAGTGGCCGGCGAACTTGCGGAGTCCGGATTCCCTGCGAAGGTTGAGTACAGCAAAGACCCCCTGCCGGCGATGTCCGCCATTCCCGGCGGAGTCAAGGTGGGCGGTGATGAGATCGTCTTCTCCGGCGGTGTGGACGAGAAGAGCGATGCCGACTGCGTGACGGTCCGCCGGGATGGAATGAGTGTTGCAACACTTTCCGGGCGCGAAATCAACCTGGACCGGTCCCAGGGCGAAATCGGGCTTTTCGTACCCGACGCGGGGTATCCCTTCGGCGTGCTTCCTGACTGGTTGGTGCGGCAGCGGTGTACGCGGCCGTTGTGGTATGTGGATGCGTGGCCGCTGACGGCACAGCCCGCGCGGAGGCCGTGATCCGGGTTGGCCTATCCCCCTCAATTCAAAGCCCCCGAAGCCGCATCCCCGTCCACAACCACGATGACCTGACGGGCATCACATACTGCCGCCTGACCTTCCGCCACGTTGGCGGCAACGATTAGCACATTCACGCCCAGCCGGTCGGTGCTGCCTGACAGTACACCAGTGTTTTCATCCAGCGACAGCCAGGCGACTTCCCGCTTCACCTTCGTGTTGTCCTTGTTGGGGTCCAGCGCTTCCAGCACTTTCGCCGTGATTTGACCCGACAGATGCCACGCCACCGGTTTCTCGCACTTCGCCTGAAACGTCACCGAGAACGGCTGCCCCTTCTTGACGCGATAGACCTGCTGTTGCGTCAGAATCACAGGCGGCGGACACGGTGCCTTTGCAAAACGCGCCGTTGTGACGGGACTCGGTTTCAGCCCCGGCTTGATCGTGATAGCTTTGAGCGTCTTCTCCGCGGTCACAGGTATCGGTTCACGGTACAACGGAGAATCCTTCGTCGGTTCTGTACCGTCGGTTGTATAGTGAATCGCGGCATTCGCATGCACGGTACGCAACACCACCGGCGTCTGCCCCCAAATGGCACCGCCCTGCGGAAACATCTCCGGTGAACATGCCGCCTCGGGATTCTTGACGTATTTCTCAAGAAACTGCAGCGTTCGCGCGTTGAACGACATCTCTTTGCCATCGGCATCCCAGGTGACAGCGTCATTACCCACCGCCACCCCAACAAGGCAATGCCCATAGTCCGCCGGCCCCCTGTTGACCGGCACAATTTCCCCGGTTTTTCGCCGGTAACCCACCCGGGCCTCCTCGCAGATCGCCCCGGCATCGCGATACGCCTTGGGGCCCTTCTGGATGAAATCCTTGTCCAGCGGGGCGCAGGTGAACAGCGGCGGGTCGTTCGGCCCAAGCCACGCCTTGGGGTCTGCCAGATTCCAGTCCGAGCCTGGTCCGATCATCTTGGCGCCCCAATCGGTGACCACGGCACAAACCGTAGCCGACTGCTCCGCATTGGCCGGATGCGGTTCCACCATCGGAACATAGCGAGTCGGGCCAGTCCTCTCCTTCGGCCTGTTCGGTTGCTTGCCGCCCCAGATTCGATTGCCCCACAACGTACCCGAATCCGAGGGGCCATACAATTGCACCAACCACCCGCCGGCCGACAACCCCATGACCCCAATACGCTCCGGATCAATCCGGTATGTTGTGGCGTTCTTCCGCAGAAACCGCAGCCCCGCGCCCAGGTCCCACAAGGTCACTGGCACTGGGTTCTGTGCGCCCAACACATAGTCGGCCACCACCACGACATATCCTTCTTGCACCAGGCGACTGATGTTTTCTTTTGAAAAAGGAACCTTCCCCGACCAACCGCCGCCATAGACCAGGACGACGCATGGCAGCTTCTCGTTTGCCGGCGCCTTGGGAACATAGATGTCGAGTCGTTGACAGTCCCGGGCTTCCGGAAGGAAACGCACCTGCAGGTGGTTCTCCACGTCGGGAAAAGACGGCGACTTGTAATCTTTGGGCTCAAACCTGGCGTGGACGGTACCCGCACTCAACACCGCCAACATCAGAACCAGCTTCGCCGTCAGGCTCCAATTCAGCTTCAGCATTGGCGCCTCCTTTTTCACTTAGGTTTTCCAAAACAGGTGATGCTGCCATCGCTACTTGCAGCGTACACCAGACCACCCGCGGCCGAGAGGCCACCACGAATGGGAGCACCCGGCAGTGCCAGTTCCTGCCGCAGCGTGCCATCCGCCATGGCCAGCACCTGCAAACGGTAGGGCATGCGTTTGGCCTCCTCGGCCTTGCGCGGTTCGTTCACTGCCAGGCCCACCAAAACTGCTTCCCCAGAGACCGCCATCGTGCGCACGCCCGGAAACGGAGTGCCCTTATCTACCGGGTTGGTCAGTGGCATCAGGTTTTCCCAAAGCTGTTCGGCTCCGCGGGCGTTATGCTGTTCCGGAACCTCAACGGGCGTTTTCAGCTTACGCATCGCCGTGACGCGACTGAGTCCGCTATTGCCCATGCGGAAAGCGACTGAGCCATCCGTGCCCCCCACGCATACCATTTGGTCATCCCGGTACGCCATGTGTCGGGCGAAGACCCACCCGTAACCGATTTTCTTCTCACAGACATAGCCACGATCACCGCAAAGAAGTCCGTAATTCCCCGGCACCATGAGGTTGCTGGCCGCGGTCATTTCGTAAACGCTTCGCATGGTCGCGCCGGTTGGGCGGCCGTACTTGTTCTTGGCGCCTGGAATCAGATTCACCGGTTGTAACTTGCCATCAACAATCGTGGTGTAGATTTTCGGCATCAGCAGCATGTTGCCGTCCGTCACCAGCGGACTGTTCGCACCCATCGGCCAGGCTGGATCGCCGAAATCCAGTGAACTCGTTCCTTCAATCTTGTTGCGCAGGGCGTCCTTGCCAAACCGCCCGCTGCTCAAGGTCTTGCCCGTCTGCGGATCCAGCCGCCACCACCACAAACCGCCATCCGTGTCATTGTGTCGGCCCGCCACCGCCCATACGCTGTCATCGGTGACGGTGACCGTGCCAAACAGCGGCCACACCGATTCAATCTGCCCGTTGGCGACGATCCGGTCATGTCGCGGGGCGGCACGGAAACGCCACACCAAGGCTCCCGACTCACGATTCAATGCATACAAATAGCCGTTGCGCGTCCCCGCGAAGACCAAGCCCCGCGCGATGGTCGGCTGCGAGTCCACCCGGCCATCCACCGTCGCTCGCCAACGCTCTTTGCCAGTGGCCGGATCCATCGCGAGAATTTGTTGCCGATCCGTCAACGCTGCCACCGCGATACCCTCGGCAACACTCGCGCCGGTGACTGGGCCTTGGCCATACCATTGGCTTGCCCAGTCATCGCCCAGCATGGGGTTTTCGAGTGAATGGACCGGGCGGATCGTCCACAGTTGCTGTAGGCCGTCCGGCACGACTGTCGTTCCCCACGAACTCCGCAGGTTGTCACGCAAGTACATTGGCCAGGCATCCGTTGATGCCGCCGGCACAGGTGCCGGCGCAGTCGTTCCGCGTTCCAGCCGATCCGTATCATCCGCTGGTCGGACTTCCTGTGGCTGAAATGTGCTGCTGCCCGGCAAGTAGGGAAGGCAGTGGCATCCATGCGATGAAATATAGGTCAACCCGTTGGCCGGAAAGGCGCCGACATCGCACACAGTACGGGCCGCATTGGTCTGTTGCACTTCGGTTCCATCCAGGGCATATGTGGTGAGCGATCCGAATACGTACTTGGACGTGGCACGATACACCATGCACCCCACGGGCCGAAGGAAGCCGGCATAGGGATTCGTCCACTTCGTCGAATCCGTCGGCGCGGCCGGATCAGCACTGCCAAAGATCCCGATGATCGACGTGTACCACCAGCGTCCACCGGTCGCGAAAACCCGCGCTCCCGAATGCCCGCCGCCAATGGTTGGCGAGCTCTTTCCCTCCACATAACCGGGAGTCGGGCCATAAGCTTCACGCGTGCCAGACTTGGTATTGAGCACTAGTTGGCGCAGCATGCCGTTACCTGTCCGTGTCGTGCGCAGCTCAGCCCGCAACAACACTACCAGGCGGTCTCCATCCTTTGTCTGATGGATGGCCACAGCCTCACGTTGCTCTGGTGGACTGAAATTCGCATTTTTCACCTTGTGTTCCCACGCCTTGTCATTAGCCGCCAAGTACGCGGGCATGTCCTTGGCCCATTCCCACTGCCAGCGCTGCACACCGGTCTTGAGGTCAAACGCATGAACCGATTGCAGCAACGGCATGGGCCAATGCGTGTACGACGAGCTCTTGGCATTCTGCCCCTTGATGACGTACACGGTGCCTTGGTCAACGAGCGGCATGCTCCACTTGGCGCCTTCCAATTGATGAATCCACAGTTTCTTCCCGGTCTTGGCACTCACGGCTGCCAGTCCGGTGCCACCGCACTGCACCAGTACGCCGTCGCTCAAGCGTGCCTCAAAATCCTTGAACGTATCCCTCCACGCATAGCCGTCGCCATCGCCCGCCGCCTTCAACGCCTCCATCGACGGACGTATAACGTTCAGCCCTTCGCTGACCTCGAAATCCGTGGCGCCGGTTCGCAGATTCAGCGCAATCTGCCTTGTTCCGTTGTACACAAACAGATGCTCATCATCCGCCACCAGGCTATAGCGCGTGACGGATGTCACATCCGGACGCCGCCAGATCGGCAGACCGTTGAACGCGTCGCGGGCCACCAGGCCTGCACTCTCCTGCCGGACGATCAAATCATTGACGATGCAGACCCCTACGTCGCTTGTGGAATAGGGCGACTGCCACTGCAAACCCCGTGCTGGCCCCGCCTGCGTATCCGACGACCGCTCGCTCATCGCGGCGTCGTGGTAGTACTGACGCCAATCATCAATGTTGCTCGGACGCGGCTTCACCACCACCTGCCACGAGCCGCCTTCCTTCAGGTAAGCTTTACCCTGGGGCCGCAAAACGCGCAGCACTTCTTCCTTTCGCAAACCCGGTGGACTCAAATCCGCGATCACCGCCGAAGCCAGATTATCAACGATGGATGATTCGCCGTTGCGCAGCAGGTGCCCGGCAGTGATCTGCCCATGCACACCCGCCGCCACAAATGCGGCGCGCAGTCGCTCTTCGCCCGTGCCGTCGCCCGCGATGGCGTGGACCACCACCGGATCCTTGGCCAGAGCGATGGCCAATCCGGGGTCGGTGGCCCCGAACTGCACGATCAGGCCGCGGTCCACGCCGAGGGCCTTGCGCGCTGCAAGCGGGTCTGGCAATTCGACCGCCCCCGCCGACGTAGTAACCAAGGTGGCGCACACGACAAGAAGGCAGATGACGCTGGTTTCGAGACGACGCATGAGAGACTCCTTCAGTCCGGGCTTTCCCCGTTAGGTTTGATCGACGGCCGACGCTGGCCATTCGAGTAGCCACGACGCTTTGTCGCCATGTTCCGTCGTGCGTGCCGTCAAGGCGACTCGACTGCTTCCAAACTGAAAATCACCGCGCAAAAACGATGCCACTGTCCCCAAGAGAGATAGAAAACACCACCGACCGGCGCAAGTTCCGTTTCTTTATCAAAAATCTGAATGGCTGACTATTTTGGCGGAAAGCATAAAGAATGATGATTCTGATGAACAGACCTCGTCCTGTCGATCCGGTTCACGGGGCTTCGCCAATCCGGATCTTCGTCCCGTCAAACCGGATGGCGCGGTGGCCGACGGAGACCTGGGCATCGAGTCCCGCTCCATCCACCTTCACTTCGGGACGTTTCGACCCTGCCGGCTGGACGGTGACGACGACGAAGTACGCGTCGCCGCCATCCGCCAATACCAGGGGAAACTCCTTGTGCAGCGGGCGATTCTTGAAATCCAGTTTGTCGATCGTGTGGAGGCGGGCGGCGAGGGCGGGTTTGGCAGGGGTGACGAAGGTGGCCTGAAGCGATGCGCCCCCCTTCGTCTGCGTCCACACGTTGCCCCGGATCGCCACCGAACTCAACTCCGACTTGTCGTTGAGCGACCAGGTCCAGAGTTTGGACTTGCCTCCGTGGATGACGTCGACAAGGACGAAAAGGCAGGGGGCCCCGCATGCTCCACTGTAATCCACGGCCATGGCGCGAAGACCGGCGATCGACGAATTGGCGAACGCAGCGGAGTTCCGGCAGTTTCCGTACTTGGTATATCCGCCTTTCGCGGCGTAGACGTCCGCCAGATCCATTGTCAGACTGCCCGACCCGTCCTTGCCGAACTCCGCGTGTGTCAGGCGACCGCACCCTCCTTCGTTCGTCTCGTCCTGTGCCAGCATCACGCAGTTTTCCTCCCACCGGTCGATCTCGCGTTTCTGGGCATTGCAGTTCCACGGCACGCCCAAGGCGACCAGGCGGAACGCGCCGGCGTTGCCGCCCGACCAACCGCCGATGGGATGCGACTTGGCGAAGACCTGAAGGATGCTGTCGCTCTTCCCCTCCCAGCCGCTGCGGAAGGCGTAGAAACCGAGTCCATCTGCCTGCCAGGTCAGAGGCATGCAGACGGATGGAGGCCGCGGTTTCCCATCCAGCGGATACGTCACGAAGGACCAGACTGGATCCAGCCCGAATGCCTGAACGTCCGGCTTGCCGTCCCTGCCCTTTCTTTCCGGCAGGCGCTTGACGAAATCGTCGGGACCGGCGAATCCTCCGTGGCGCTGCCAGGCCCACAACACGGCGGGGCGCATCTGCTCCGGCACAATGGGATACAGGGAAGCAAAATAACCCGTGGGGATTGTCTGCCACCCGTTGATACCGAGTGGCACCCACGGTTTGCCGTCCGGCGGATAGAGATGCGCCATCATGCGACAGGGAACCCAGTGCGTGATGTCGGAGTCGGGCGAGACGTCGTAACCGAAGCAACGACGAAACGCGGCGGCGTAACGCGACGGGTTGTCCGTTGCTTCCGTCGCATAGTGTGCGCACTCGCCATGGAAACCGCCGGCGCCGATGCCTTCACGGTAGTGGAGAATCATGAGTTGTCGGGCGCGCTCGAAGACCACCAGATAGCGCGGATCGGCGCCCCCAAGCCGTTTACAGTTCTCCACCTCGTCGCGCCAGAATCGTTTGCCCGGTTCGTCGGCGGGTTCCGCGGAGGCGGGACCGGGTTCGCCCCAAAGGGCCAACCCGGCGATGGCCGCACCGCCGTATTGAGGCGCGGCCCGATTGCTGCAGACGTGGGCGTTCGAACCGCCGCCGCCGGCCCAGTGCCCGCCCTCCGTCAACAGGTATCTCTCCACCTCGCGTTTGAAGTCCGGCGTCCAGGCGTCGCAGCAAAGATCGTAGGCTTCCGCGATGAACTCGATACGGTTGCCCCAGGCACGGCCACCGGGAAAACCGCCGCCGCGGTCGGCCATCTGTTCGCGCACCGACCGGGCGCATTGCTCGGCGAACTTCGCGTCCCCGGTCATCTGGTATTTCAGGCCGAGACCGACGGGGCCGGTCCAGTGTTGTGCGAGGGCCTGACCGAACGGGGTCTTGAACTTCTCGCGCAAGGCCGGCAACTCCGGTTTCCGAAAGAGGATCCGCGGATGCTCGCCGGGTTTAACGGCCGCGAAACCGGCGGGCGCCGCGGGCCGCGCCGGTTTGATCCGAGCGTCGGCGCCGCCCCGGGTCGATTGCCCACTCCGCGTACCGGTGTAGATCCCTTCGAACCGGCCGGCCGGCGTCTTGCGCAGGACGATCTCGTACCGGTCGCCTCGGCGCAGTTCCAGCGTGAGGTTCACCGTGCTCTGGCCGACCTCTGCCGCCGCCACCCGCGTCTCCGACGTCCCCGGTTTCCGGTTGTTCACGTCCAGAATGGACCAGGCGCGTTCCCAGCGGCCGTCCGTGCGGGCGAGGTCGGTGATCAGAACCAACCCTTCCTGTTTCTGGCGCGCAACCTCGGGTGTCGAAAACAGGCGGAGTTCGATCTCCAGATCGGGGATTGAGGGGGCGACCGCGGGTTCCGCCGCCCGGACCATGCCGGCCGCCAGCAGGCAGGCAACCAGACCGCTGATTCTTTTCGTAACCGCTCTATTCTGCCGCATTGTCTTCCTCCTGTTGGTGAATCTCATGACGCATCCCGGCCGTTAAATCACGTGCCCGTTACCGCAGGGCGGGCAATGAGCCATTATAAAAGGTTCCGGCCTCGCCATCCTTGGCCGCAGTGCCGCCCTTGCCGCCGGAGACAACGACACCCTTGGGCGGCGTTTTTTCGATCTGGTTTCTTCCCGCGGTACCGAAGTCTTGATTGCTGTGGAAGGCAATTCGCCCGCCGCCGCCCCCGCCGCCACTGCCGGTGTTACGGCGTCCCGGGCCTTTCTTGATGTCATCGGCAACCACCTGTCCACCATCGCCACCATCGCCGCCGCGGGCATCGACTTGCGCTTCATCATTGAGCACGATGGAAGGCGCGGCCAGAAGGATGCCACCACCGCTGCCGCCGCCGCCACAGGCTCCTGCGACACCGCCGGCGCCGCCAGTGGCCAGAATACGTCCCTTCGAGCCAATAGTGATGCCCCTGAGCGCCACGAGCGAAACGGCACCGCCACCGCCACCACCGCCGGCATTGTTGAAACCCCGATCATTGGAGCCGCCGGCCCCGCCGCTGCCACCGAAGAGCTCCAAGAGTGGAGCATCACCGTATGCAGACCCACCCGGCAGAGGTTGGTTCTTGCCGCCATTGTGCCCGCGTTCTCCGGAGCCCTCACTTGTGTCACCGCCCGCGCCGCCGTAGCCGGCGCCGCTGCCGGCCGTGCCCCCCTGGCAGCGATAGTTCAAGCCCGCGCCGAAACCCCGGCCCGGAAAGCCATTGTCTTTGGCGGGCGGACCGCCATTGCCCCGATCGGCAGGTGGCGGCGCGCTGTCGAGCGTCTTGGCGTACAGTCCGCCTTCGCCGCCGGGCCCGCCACTTGCGGCCACCTGGGGACCCCTTACCATCTTGGCGCCCGCAGCGCCCGCGACTGAAAGCGTGGTTTCGAGGAGGATCGTGTCTTTGGAAAGCAGCGCCAGACCGCGATCCCCCTTGACCACGATCTGCGCACCTTCCGCCAATACGATGGAATCAAATGTGAAGACGGCCAGTTGCACCTTGCCGCCCTTGCTGACACCCAGCGCGCCCTTGGCGGTGATGGCTCCGCTGACTTCGGGCTCCGTATCCTTGCTGCCCGTGTTGAACGTGACCGTCTGCCCCTTGGCGACGACGAGTTTGCCCAGCGAGGTGAAGTCGCCGGGTTGAAAAATGCTGTCCTTGGCGGCAGGCTTGGCCGCGCCAGGATCAGCGGCCAACAGCAGCGGCGTGGTGGCCGCCAACGCGGCAACGAGACCAAGGGCGTACCAACGAAATCGAATTGGGTGGTGCATTGTGCGGTTCCTCATAGGACGAACTCTGGCAATCATTGGAACTAGGTTAGGCCCTGTTTACGGGGGCCGCAGAGAGCGGGAAGCCAAGGGGCTATTTCGCGCCTATCTCGAGCTTCTCGTCCTGCCAACGGATCACCTGTTTGCCGATCTTGAAGGCGTCCCCTTCAGCCGCCACCGCGGGCACGTCGCCGGCCTGGAGCGTCATTACCAGGCGCGATTTGCCGGGAAGCGTGAGGATGTTCTTGTCGGCGGTACACTTTGCGCCGGCCGGGGCAAGCAGCGTCGCGTGAAGCGTGGCGGTGGCGGCGTCGTTGGAGAGGGTGAATGATCGGCCATCGGCGGCGATTGTGATCTTGGCGTTGGCCACCATGGTCAGGGGCTTCTCGCTGTCGTCCACGAGCACGTAGGCCGCAGGCACGTCAGCCGCGCCCGAGTAGTCCACGGCGAAGGCGAACGCTCCCGTATCAGCCTTCGCCGTGACGGCGCCGGAACCACCCTTCAACAGGGCCGCGTGAACGGGTTCGGCGCCTTGGCCGCGAGTGCCGACGGTCTTGCGCGATGGATCAAAGCTCAGCCACTTGCCCCCAAGGCCCCAGATATGGATGGACGGCTCGCATTGCCAACTGGCCCTGACCGCCTCGCGGTGGAGGTAAACCGTGGCAAGACAATCGGTGGCGTCCTTGTAGGTGTTGCGGAAGACGAAAAAACCCTTCTGCATGTCCTGCGCGGTCTTTGGAAGCACGTCTTCAAGCGGCTTGCCCTCGACGCCCGAGGGATAGTACCGCAGAAGGAAGATCGCCTCGGCCGGGTGCTGGATCTTGAACGGGTTGCGGGATTTTAGCCCGAATTGCGCATCGTAGAACGTGCGGAACGCCGGGCGCAGTTGCTCAGTGGAGAGGGCCGCGCCCATCGCCCAGAAGGCGCTGCCGTAAACATCACAGCCGTCCCACTTGGAGACTTTGGGGCCGTGGTAGGGCAAGTCCTGGTTGATGATGCGCATCATTACCAGCGGCAGGATGTGATCGAGGGATTTGTTGCGCGTGGCGGGTTCGCCCAGCACTTGAGCGTGGGCGGCGGCGAACTGGAAGACGCCCCAGTTGAGGCAGTTGAGGGTGAAGGCTTCGCCCTCGGTACCGAAGCCGCCACCACCGATGCCAACGCGGAGCCAGTCGTCGAGGTCTTTGCGCGCGGCGACGATCGCAGGCATCGCATCGCCGGCGCCGGTGTCGCCCAGAATGGCCAGCGCGATGACGCCCATCTGCGTGCGGCCTTCGACGTTGTGATTACTCTGGGCGGCGGGGTTGTCGCCCTTGACACCTTCGTTGCGCGTGAGCAGGCCGTCGGCGCGGGCGGCGAGGTAGGCGGCCACCTTTTCGCGGAATTCCTTCGGCCAGGCGTCATAGCAGAGGTCATAGGCGATGGCGACACCCATGTAGCGCGTGCCGCGGCGGAGTTCGGGCATGTTGATGACGGGGGCATCGACGATGGCCTGGGTGCGCTTCATGGCCGCGTCGGCATCGATCTGTTTGCCGCTGAGGGTGTAGGCAAACGCCTGCCCGGCCGCCCACAGGCCAGCGTGGCGCGTTTCGCCGCCCTGGGATTGTTCGAGCGGCACTTGTTTCTTGAGCAGGTCGTGGAGATTGGCGACGATCCGTTTGCCCTCGGGAGTTTCGGCGCGGCGACGAAGGTCGGGCACGTCGTCCTTTGTGAAGAAGAGGCGGGGGTGCTCGTTGGGCCCGGGCCAATCTGTCTGTCTGCATGAGACCTGCGGCGTCCGTTGCGCCGATGCGTTGGTCGCCATCGATAATCCCGTCCCGCTCACCGCGAGAGTCAGGTTCCCGTCCTTCAGTGCGATTTCCTGCTTGCCGACCACGACCTTCTCGCCATGCACGGCGACCGCGGGCAGCGCGCCTTGGGTCAGGAACTTGATGGTCAGCGTCTGGTCGCCCACTTTCACCCGTTCGCCTTCCGCCTGGCCGGTGGTCACCAGCATCGCGTCCGCGCCGCTGGCCTTGGTGAAGTCCACCGCAGTGCTGATTCCGTCCGCCGTCGTCAACACGCTCGCCTCGCCGCGCGGCGACGTCCACCAATACTTCACCTGGCCGGACACCTGGCCCCACTTGAACTTCTGGCCGAAGGCGGCGACCTGCAAGCCGCCGTCCGGGGCGGAATGGTAATTGCCGCCCTGCGTAACTTTTGTCAGCACCGAGATAACGATGTCGTTCTCATCCTGCCAACGGTTGCGCCAGGCGTAGAAATCACACACGCTGTCGCGATAGCAGAGCGGCAGCACCTCGGCCGGGTTGCGCTGCTGCATCTCGATCGGCCAGTTGACAAAGGCGCACGCGCTATGATGCGGGTAGGGACTGACCGTATCGTAGGGTCCGCCAGCCTTTTCATCGGCCTTGAGCAGGAAATGGTTGTAATACCACTTCATCGCCGCCTTTTGCTCCTCGGTCACCGCGCCCAGGCCAATGCCGAAATATCCGCCGCCGCTCAAACCGCCCGCCCAGACGTTCTGCCCATACGCGCCGCGGATCGGCCAGAAATCGGGATGCCCGCCGCGGACGACGGTGAGATAGATCCATTTGAGCGCCGTCATGCGCGCGTTGGGCCGCTCGGTATTGGCGTAATCGCGTCCCATGGCTGTCCTCCACGACTGTAGCGCACTGAGGAAAGCGATTTGCGAAGACATGGAACCACAGCCGTCGCCCTCCACGAAGAACCCGCCGTCGCCAAAACCTTCGGTCAGATTGCGCATCATGCTCTGTTCGCTGACCCGTAGCAGGGTCTCGATGCGCTTCTGGTCAACGCCGGGGTCGTTCATCACGGCCAGCAAGGCCATCGCCGCGCCGCCAACCTGCATGCCGAAGTGATTGCTGCCCGGCGGCATGGACCCGCGGACGAGCGTTCCCAGGTCCAGATTGGCCCCGGCGTCGCCATGCTCCCGGCCTTCGTTATACTGCGCGATCGCCTTGCCGAACTTCTCGCGCGTGGCCTCATCCCAACCGTCGTAACACAAGTCGTAGCCCAGCGCATACCATCCCAGCACCGGTCCTGCGCGCAACGCCCCGCCCGGTGTCTTCCAACTATAGCGATCATCGCGGTCGCGTTGTCCCTCCAATGCCTTCTCGAAGCACTGCCGGCCCAGTTCGGCATACTTCTTGTCGCCGGTGATTTGGTAGAGGAAACCGTAGCCGGCGACATGCGAAATCGTATACACGCCGGCCTTGTCTGCGCCGGCAGGTTTGCCGTCGTCCGCTTTCACGCCTTTGTTCTCGTAAGCCTTCGTCGAGCTGCTGTACAGATGCGGGAGAGTTTCCCCGTCGCCGCCGTTCAGGCTTCGGCGCAAACTGGCCATGATTGCCTTGCCTTCGGGTGTCTCCGCCTTCTTTCTCAGCGCGGGCAGGTCGCTCTTGCGGAAGAGCAGGCGCGGATGCTCGCCGGGTTGCACGGGCTTGAAAGTTTTCACCGGCGTCCACCACGGTCGGCCTTCGCCCTCCAGAAATTCGATACCCGGGTTCCACTTCCCATCCCATCCGCCCACACGCGCGAGGGACGCCGCACCCTCGACGTCAGCCGTGAGCTTGTACCAGCCGGTGTTGAACCCTTCCATCGGACCGCCGCCGAAGTCGATGGCGTAAGTACAGGGCACATCATCCAACGATCTCGTATGAATGACCGCCCGCCCGCTGATTTGATCGCCATCGGCAGTCGCGTTCACATCGGCCAGTGGAATGCTGGTCCGTCCGTAGACGAGTTCTTTTTGACTCAGGCGCCCCCAGATGGCCGAAGCCAGTTTGCCGCCCCGAAAACCCAACTGGAGCACAATGTGGCGTTCGCCAAAGTCGGGACTGCCACCCACCAAGGCGCCCCCCATCTTCATGTTGAAGGTGACCGGATCGGGCAGTGGGACCGGCGTGTAGTCTTTCGCCTTGCCGGTGAGCTTGCCGCCGGTGGCCAGTTGCTCGGCCGACGGGTCGTCGGTATTCACCTTCACCATCTTCCACGAACCGTCAATGGCGTCGTCGGTCACGATGGCATCAATCTCGATATCGACTGTGAAGCCCCTGTGTTTGGGCGGCATCCAGCAATCGCAATTCATATACACGGTCGCGGGCCCGGCGAATTTGCCGTTGACGATGGGGGTTCGCGACAGGTCAACGTAGTGGTAGCTCTTGGTGAAGGTGGGCCTTGGGGATTGGGATCCCGGCTTCACCGAACTGACAACGGGCGAGATCCACTTGCCATCCCGCGCCCGGCAATAGACGCTCAGCGGAATCGTGCCGCGACCAAAGAACGATTCGAGCCGCAGATCCCATCGCCGTTCGGGGGCCGCCTGAACCGATCCGGCCACGACAGACAATCCGGCCAGCCCCAGCAACAAACAATACCAAGTGTGCCTCTTCATTCGTAACTTCCTTTCTCGACTACTGATAGGACTGATAACACTGATAAGAATTCCGATCCGGCGCGGCGTGGTTGGACGGTGCGTTGACTCATGTCTGAGGGCTCCGGAGTGCTACGAATGGGGGGGCGTATTCACGGCCGCGACTTTGACTTTAAGGAGGGGAGGGCGAAAAGTCAAGAATTTTCCACAACTGGCATCAAGACATACGCCTGCCGACGGTTCCGGGGAAAAACGTTGAGAA